>DATJOQ010000024.1:0-4651 GCA_035506935.1 Binataceae bacterium (SeqCode)
CTGACGCAAAACCGAGGCGATGCAGCGTGTCGCTTGCGATTACGCTCGCGGTTCTAGTTGCATCATGCGGCACGCAGCAACCAACTGATTCGCAGAGCTCACCCACAGACGACGCGACGAAACTCGCAAAATCGACGACGACCGAAACTCGAACTTCATCCGCGACCAGCAGTTCGGAGGCTGAAAAGAAGCCGGTAAAATCACTGCCTCCCGCGATCACGATCGAAGCGTCTTCGCCGACGGTGTTGGTGATCGATGCAGCGGCGTTCAATCCGATGCTGCCGGCTGATGACGGGCTCCTCTACTGGTCCGAAGCTGAAGGGTCGTCCGAGCCGCACGAAGAGGACGCGTCTCCGCAAAAATCAGCGCAAGCTCCACAAACGGCGAGTGGCGAAGCATCTTCCGAAAATACCGCCGCTGCCGAGGTGATGCCTTACGATCCCTTTGCTCCGATTAACGAAAAGATCCTGGCCTTGAACGTCTTCTTCGATGACCACGTTGGTGCGCCCGTCAGCGCTGAGTGGGGCGTAATCGTTCCGTTACCGGTGCGTCTGCATATCCGAAACTTCTTCCGCAACACCGGCGAGCCGAAGAATTTTGTCAACTGTGCCCTGCAAAGACGCTTCCGTGATGCAGGCATCACGCTGGAGCGATTTTCGCTCAACACCACCCTAGGCATGGGTGGGTTTTTCGACATTGCGCAGAGTTGGTTCGGCCTCGAGCGCAAATCGACCGATTTCGGCCTGACCGCTGCCCATCATTCGGTGACTTACGGCCCGTACCTGATGGCACCGGGAGGCGGACCGACCTCGGTCAGAGACGCTGCGGGCGGTGCGGTCGACGGGCACCTGAATCCGCTCGGCACGATGGTATACGTACTGCCGTCGCTGGTTTATTTACCGATCTCGGCCAGCCTGGCGCTGATCAATGCGATGAACGAGCGGTCGCTCGACATGGAATCGCTCAAAGACGTCGATCGCTACACGGTCGATCTCTACGGCGCCGTGCAGGACAGCTACTATCAGAAGCGCAGTCACGACCAGCCGCCTCCCGGCAGCAGTGAGTGAGCGCCGATTCGCCACTATGAGGCAGCAAGCTTTCTCGCTGTGAGTCGACGTATTCTTTTGATCTTATGGCACAATGCGATGCGCTGCTGTGGACTCATCCGCGGAGCTGATTAAAATTCCTAAGACATGCACGCGTGAGCGACCGCGCTGGGCAAGCAAATAAAAGGACGTATGCGAATGCCAGATTCCGAGCCATTGAAAATGCACTTCACCAGGATGGATCAGGGGACTGATGAAGACTTCCAAATCCTGAAACGGGTGCACGAGAGCACGCTCAAGCGACTACCCGATACCCTGTTCGCGATGCTCAACGATCTGTCCGGCGACCAGGCCTACAATCTGAATCGCCGCGACCACAGCCTTCAGGCGGCGACTCGCGCGCTGCGCGACAACGCCGACGAGGAGTTAATCGTCGTGGCGCTGTTCCATGATGTCGGCGAAGCGTTGGGTCCGATGAATCACGGCGAGGTCGCTGCTTCGATCCTTCATCCGTTTATTTCGGAAGACAATTACAACCTGCTCAAGTATCACGGTCTGTTCCAGACCTATTTCTTCGGCGCGCATCTGGGGCTCGATCCCAACGCTCGCGATAAATTTGAGGATCGAACGTGGTATCAGAAAACCGTCGATTTCTGCGCCAAGTATGACGAAGTGTCGTTCGATCCAGCCTATAAGAACGAGCCGATATCCACTTTCGAGCCGATGGTGCAGCGGTTGCTTAACAAGCCGTGGAAGCCACCTTCGAAGGTTGACGTTCGAGCTGCGTGAAACGAAGCGCCGGAGTTTGGCGGCGCTACGGAATCGATCAGCTTCCAGAATTGTAAAATTCTTGTTCGCTGACGGCAGGTCGGGAGACGGAGCCGTTGGCTATTCCCGCGCGCGTGCGCGCCGAAAACATTGCGCCGCGAGCGGGCTGCAATGGCGCGAAACGGCCCATCCCGGTCGGTGACAGCATGTCCACGTAGACCGCTTCCATGCCTCCGCGTCTGAGATACGTCTCGTGCCAAAATCCTGTGCCACCGCTGTCGCGCAGGAAGCTCTGCCACCATTCGCGATGCGGTTCCGAGCGCGACCATGACTCGAGTGACTCGAAATCTCGCCAATATTGGCGCATCCCGAGATGCCGCAGCGAGAACAGCAGGAATTCATGCAGCAGCAGACCCTCGGGTCGCGCCGCCACAGCTTTGGAGATCTTTGATCCGAATCCCAGCAGGGTCTTGAGGCCGGTGAGCGCGTTCACCCGCATTCCGAGATAGATCACCACAAGATCGGGATATTCCGACAGATCAACAGTTTCGCGCTTGGGCCGCATCGTTCTCGTCCTCGCATTGTGATTTTATCAGCGATCAAGACCCGCCGCCGAGGTTGACCAGCGAACGCCCGGTAGCGCGATCGACCTGTGCTTTGTTGAGCGAGAAGCTGTACAAGGCATTCGCGTATTCAGCGTCATCGAAAGTGTAATGCCGCTGCGCGTCTTCCAACTCCACGATATTGGAAAGACCTGCTTCGTAGCGTTTTTCCGCAAGCTCGAGCTCAACCCTCGAAGCCGCCACCGCACGTTCCGCGCGTTGGATCCGCTTGAGCGAGGCCTGCCAGTCGAGGAAGGCGGTTTTGACTTGAAGAACAATCCGTTGCCGCAAATCCTCTATCGCGTGCGAGAGCGCCTTCTGTTCGAGCCTGGCCTCTTCCTCCTGATGCGTGGTTAAGAAGCCGTTGAACATTGGCCAGGTGATTACCAAACCGACGTTGAAGTTGTTCGCCGCGGGCAAGCCCGTCCCCATTGCGTTATAGCCGCCCATCGCGCTAACCGTCGGCAGATAGTCGCTCTTGAATTCCTGTATTTGCGCCCCTATCGCGCGGACCTCATCGCTTATCGCGACCAGATCGGGGCGGTCACGCATAGCGGTCCTTACCAGGGAGTGCATGTCACTATCGACCTTCCCGTAGGTGAGGACCTGAGTCAGTTTGTACTCGGGGGCCGTATCGCTGAGTCCCATCGCGTTGTCTAACGCAACCTTGCCGTCCGCGACCGCGTTGGAAGCCTCGACCAGGCTTAACTGTGAGCGCTCCAATTCCGCCTGGGTAACATAGATGTCGAGCTGAGGCCTCAGACTGGCGGCGGCTTTAACCTGCGCCTCATGATAGTGATACTCGCGCTGCTCGACCGCTTTTTCGTACACCCGCACCATCTGCTGCGCATCGAGCAGATCAAAGTAGCGCTGCGAAACTTCGAAAATCAGATCGAGGACAACCATTTGCTCCTGGGCTTGAGCAGCCGCAGCTTCAAATTTTCGTTGATCGACGTACCCGTGACGACGACCGAAATCCAGCAGGAACTGTGAGACCGAAACGCCTCCCATGTAATTGTTGAAGGTATCGGCGACCTGGCTGTCGTCGTTCGCCGCCAGGTCATGGTTCGTGCCCGATATGCGCGGGAACAATCCGTCAATATTGTACCACTGGGTATTGCCGATGCCGTTGGCAGTGCTGCGCAGATACTGAGCCGTGCCGTAAACCTGTGGCAACAGCGCTGCACGCGCTTCGCCTACGCGCTCTTGAGCTGCGCCGGTTTGCGCAGTGGCTTCCTGGCGCCGCGGATGAAACTTGATCGCGATCGCGATGGCGTCCTTGAGCGTTAGTTGTGAGCCCGCCGCGATCGGACTTGAGTCCGTGCCAGCCGCGGTCACCAATGCCGGCAACAGCAGAATCGTCCAGGCGGCCAGCGCCAGGCTCCCGCAACTTTTACGCATGGCATTCTCCTGTGGAATGGAGTTGATCTTCAGCCCGACAGGCGGCGACGAACGACGGCGCGCCGCGTGCAACGTCGGCCTTCAACCGTCAACCGCTGCATTGATGGCAACTTTGGTCTTGCTTGGAAATTGGTAGTCGACCGCTTCGCCGCTTTGCAGCGTAGGCCGCATCACATCGACCACGAGCTCATCTCCGCTCAAACCGGACGTTACCTCGACGTACTGCCCGTCATTGATGCCGATAGAAACCGGCTTCTCCACCAGGCGACCGTTTTCCACCACGTAGACGAAAGGCGAGCTACCCAGCGCTCCGATCGAGCGGACCGGCAGTCGTATAGCGTCGGGATGGCGAATCAGATCCAGCGTGACGTGCGCGTACATGCGGGGATAGAGCTGGTGCGATGGATTATCGATGTCGATTTCGGTCAACATGGTACGCGTCGCCAGATCCAGCGAGTTGGCGTAGCGCGCAACCACTCCTTTGAATTCGCGTCCGGGAAATTCCTCGAATGTGAGAATCGCCGGAGTTCCACGCTGCACCAGCGAACACACCTGCTCGGGCACGTAGACGTAAACGCGCAGCTTGTCGATTTTCGCCATGGTCAGCACCGGACCGCCGCCGCTACGATGGCCACCAGCGCCTTCGGTGGCGCCGGGAGAGATCAGGCCCGAGCTTTCGTCGACCCCGATGTCGCCGCCGCCGGCTCTGATCAAAGCGCCGGGATCGGCGAAGCGGCCGGTTATGATCCCGTCGAAGGGGGCAATGATGCGTGTATAGTCCACCATCGTCTGCAGGGTCCCGACCGTGGCTTTGGCCTGCTGGAATTTGGCAAA
>DATJOQ010000025.1:0-5066 GCA_035506935.1 Binataceae bacterium (SeqCode)
CAGGAGCTGATCGAGGCGGTTGATCGCATCTTCCTTGACCGCGCGCGCAGCGTCCTTTTCCTGGTAGTAGGGGGGGAACTCGGCAATAGCGTGGGCGGCGTGCTCGCGCTGCCGGGTATTGGCATTCTCGAGCTTGCGGCGCAGGGCGTCATCCGCGACCGCCGCGCGGCTGTCCTTGAAGAAATTCTGTACCGATAGGGGCGCCATCGTTGGGTGGAACCTGTTAATGAATCAGCGCCACCTGCCTCATCAGGCGGATCACGCCCTCACGCGCCGATTCGGTTTCGGGATGGTCCGGCGAAACCGAAAGAAAATTCTGCAGGTCGCCCAGCGCGGCCTGGAAGCATTCGAGCTTCTCATAAAGTCCCGAGCGCTCGAGCAACTCGTTTGCCGAACGCGGTTCCAGGATCAGGATGCGGTCGAGCGCGGACAATCCGCGCGTCAGATCGGAACTACCCACGTAAATGTTCTTCAGATTGCGCAACATGCGAGCGAGAATTTGACGCGCGTCGGCGGACTTTAACAACTCCGGCTGCACCTCGACCTCTTCGCCATACACCTGATGGAGCCGCGAGCGAATATCGTCGATGCTCAAAATGCGGCCCTGGTTGAAGGGGTCGATGATCAATTCGCCCAGGTCGTCGACGGCCTTGACCAGAAAATGGCCGGGGAACGAAACTCCGTGAAGATCGAGGCCCAGCCGACGGCCCACCTCTATGTAGATTACCGAGAGCGAAATCGGGATGCCAAGGCGCCGCTCGATAACGTCGTTGAGAAAGGAGTTGCGCGGATCGTCGAATTCGTTGGTGTTGCCGGCGAAGCCCTTTTCCTCGAACAGGTACTGCGACAGCCGCTCGACCCGCTCGAAGGTATCCTCGGCGGCGCAGATCTGCGATTCACCGTCGCGCGCGAGCGTGACCAGCGCGTCGAGATATTTGTCGACGTCCAGCGCAGGATATTCCTCTTTGGCGATCAGCAGGGCGCATCGAGCAAGCGGCACAGGCTCGCGCGCCACCAGGTCAACGAATTCGCGCCGGGCGTCGTTCATGACATGAGGTCCGTTGGCTGAGTCTGCATTCGCCAGCTTCACTTGGCAAGCGCTTACGCAAAGTTCGTCGCGAGCGCATCGTCGGTTTCGCGCCTAACCGAAGGATCGTCGTCGCGGATGCGCGCTTTTTCCAGCGCACGGCGCGCGGTGACGCCGCCCAGACGGCCGAGTGACCACGCCACGTGCGCGCGTACCAGGGGCTCCGGCTCGGATTCGAGTGCGGGCGCGAGCGTCGCCACCGCCTCTGGATTTCCGCTATTGCCGAGCGCCACGGCAACGTTGCGCAACAGTCCGCGGCGCTTGGTCCGCTTGACCGCGCTGCCACGAAAGCGCCGGCGAAATCCTTCTTCATCCAATTTCATCAACTCAGGCAGGCTCGGCGCAAGCTGATCGTTGCCGGGGCCGTTTGGCGCCGGATTCCACGGGCAAACCTCCTGGCAGATGTCGCAGCCGAAGATCCAATTGCCGAGCTTGGGCCGCAATTCGACCGGTATCGGGCCGCGCAACTCAATCGTCAGGTACGAAATGCAAAGCCGCGGTTCCATCAGATAGCCGTCGGCCAAAGCCTGAGTTGGGCACAGGTCGAGACATCGGCGGCATGTGCCACAATAATCGCCATACGGCTCGGCGGTTGCGTCCAGCTCGAGATCGGTGAAGATCTCAGCCAAAAATACGTAGGAACCACGCTCGCGATTCAGGATATTGGTGTTTTTACCGAACCATCCGATACCCGCTTCACGTGCCCATTCGCGCTCTAATACCGGTCCGGTGTCGATATAGACGCGAGCCAGGGAGCCCGGCCGCGCCTCCCCAAGCGCCGCTGCCACCGCGCGAGCCTTGCGTAAGACGTATCGATGGTAGTCTTCGCCGAGCGCGTAGGACGCGATACGGCCGCGCAGTTCGATTCGCCAGTCGACATCCGGAACGCGGGGCGATTCGTACGGATACCCCAGGCTGATTACAGAGCGCAGCCGCGGATCGAGCCGGCGCGGATCGAAACGGCGCTCGGGCTCGCGCGCGAGGTAATCCATCTCACCGGCGCGCCCGTTAGCGAGCCATTCGCGGTAAAAGGCCTCGCGCGGAAGCTCGCGAAGCCGCGAGAATCCGACCAGCACGAAGCCGTGGCGGCGCGCGGCCTCGTCAATCCTGTGATTGAGACTGTTCACTCAGGCCGATAAGATATTAGCAGACCAATCGGCGTGGCCAGTTGCAAGAAGCGCCGCTTGACCGGTCTTTCGACCCGGGGCTAACCTGACGGTTCACGGTGCCAGCTCCTTAGGAGATTATGATGGAAGAGAACGTGAAAGAGTCGCAACCGCTCGATGCTTCAACTTCGACCCTGAATCTGACGCCGAAAGCGGTCGAGATGGTGAAGCGGATGCGCGATAAAGAGGGGCTCGGCGCGCAGTTCGGACTCAGAGTTTCGGTGGTCGGCGGTGGATGCTCCGGCTTTCAGTACTCGCTTAACTTCGACGAACGCAAAGAAGGTGACAGCGTTACCACGATGGACGGCGTCGACGTTTTGGTCGACGAGGTATCGATCCAATACATCGGTGGAACCACGCTCGATTTTGTCGAGGGTTTGCACGGCGCCGGCTTCAAGTTCGACAATCCGCGGGCGGGACACACCTGCGGATGCGGTTCGTCGTTCAGCGCATAACGCGGTTTAGCGGCTCTCGAATAACGCTGTAGACAGATCAGCGCGCTAGGAAGTCGCCGCGCTCTTCGCATGCGTCTCGGCGGCAGCGGCGGCGATTTCGACCAGGCGTATGCCTCCCGCGACGGTCTGCCCGGCGGCGCAGTGAATCGCGGTTACGGTTCCGTCGGCGGGCGCAGTCAGCGACAGGATCAGCTTCATCGCCTCCATCACGATTACGATATCGCCCCTGTTCACATTCTGTCCGATCGAGACTTCGACGCTGTTGATCCGTCCCGGCATCGCCGACCTCACGTCGGAGCCGCTCGCGTGATCTGATTTCGTTGACGCGGCGAGCGCCTCAGCCAGCGGCTGGACTGTGAAATCATCGGCCTGCCCGCGACAGAGGATACTCACCTTGTCGTCCGCGACGTGACACAGAGCCTCATCTGCAAGATCGTCGTGCGCTATCAGCAGCTTTCCATCAGGAGACGACCGAATCACAACTGACTGACGCGAACCCTCCAGCTCAACGGCAAATCCATCGGCAGATGGCGAGAGTGTCGCGATCTTCGATGGTGCGCCTGTCAGCTCGATGCTGAATTTGGTGCGGCCCGGGCGACCGGCGCGTCCGATCACGCGAAAACCCGCGAGCGTGAGCCACGGATTGTTGAGCGCGTTCGGCGCGTTATCGCGCGGATGATCGAACATCAGCGCGGCGGCAGCGGAGGCATAGCGCCACTCCTCGGGTTCGGGCCGCTTCCATCCGCCCGGAAAAATCTCGCCGATATAGCCGGTCGTCAGCGGTTTCGCGGTGAATGCCGGATGGCTCACGAGATCGCGCAGGAACATTTGATTCGTGCCGATACCCAGAATCACGAAGCGCTCGAGCGCGGCGCATAGACGCTGGACCGCGCCGGCTCGATCCGATCCGCGGGCGATCACCTTCGCCAGCATCGAATCGTAGTACGGCGTCACTTCGCTTCCGCTGCGAATACCGCTGTCGACGCGCACGCCTTCGCCGTCAGGCTCGCGATAAACTTCAATCCGGCCCACGCACGGCTGATATTCGCGCGACGGGTCTTCAGCGTTGAGACGCACCTCAATCGCAGCCCCATGCGCCCGAACCTGATGTTGCGTCATCGCCAGCTTCTCGCCCGACGCGATCCGAAGCTGCATCTCGACCAGGTCGAGACCGGTGATCATTTCGGTCACTGGATGCTCGACCTGAAGCCGCGTGTTCATTTCGAGAAACCACGGTCCGCCGCCTTCGGCGTCGACCAGGAACTCGACGGTGCCCAGCGAGTCATAACCGATCGCGCGGCCCAGGCGCAGCGCGGCGTCGAACAGCTTTTCACGAATCGCGGAGTCGAGATAAGCGGCCGGCGCTTCCTCGACCACCTTCTGATAGTTGCGCTGGATCGAGCACTCGCGTTCGAACAGATGGATCAGATTGCCGTGCTTGTCGCCAGCGAGCTGTACTTCTATATGGCGCGGTCGCGCGATGAACTTCTCGATCAGCATCTGATCGCTGCCGAACGCCGCGAGCGCTTCGCGTTTGGCCAATTCGAGCGCGCGCGGAAATCCCGCGCTGTCGTCGACGCGGCGCATCCCCTTTCCGCCGCCGCCGGCACTCGCCTTGATAACCACGGGGAAACCGATCGCCTTGGCCTCATCGAGCAAGCGGCGCGGCTCCTGACTGTCACCGTCGTAACCGGGCACGCACGCGACGTCTGCGTCGCGCGCAAGCCGCCGCGACTCGACTTTCGATCCCATCGCTTCGATGCACGCCGCTGACGGGCCGACCCAGATCAAGCCGTGCTTCGCGCACAGCTCCGGCAATATGGTCTTCTCGGCCAGGAATCCGTAACCCGGATGGATCGCTTCTGCCCCCACGGCCAGAGCCGCTTTTACGATCGCGTCGGCGTTGAGGTAGCTGGCGCTCGCCTCGGCCGCGCCGATACATCGGCACTCATCAGCCATCGCGACGTGGAGCGCGTTGGCGTCGGCGTCGGAGAAAACCGCTATCGTGCGAACTCCCAGGCGCCGGCAAGTACGGATGATCCGGCAGGCGATCTCGCCGCGATTCGCAATCAGCAACGAACGTATCATCGCTGCGGCCGTTACATCCTGAAGACCGGAGTGAATCCGGTGTGCCGCGGAGTCGACGCGGCTGCCAGCGCGAGGCACAGGCCGATTACGTTGCGCGTGTCTTCGGGTTCGATGATGCCGTCGTCCCAGAGCCGCGATGTCGCGTAGTAGGGGTCGCTCTGCTCGGTGAATTGCCGTCGAGTTTCGTTCGCCAGCGCGTCGAGCTCGCCCTGTGAGACTTCGCTGCGGACCAGGCTCTGGCGGCGCAAATCAGTCAGCACGGTGGTCGCC
>DATJOQ010000026.1:0-4092 GCA_035506935.1 Binataceae bacterium (SeqCode)
AGGCCTTTTTGGCCGCGCGTTGCACAACGTCGGGTTCGTCGCGGCCGTGGTCCTGGCCGGACGACAGCACCGAGGTAAGAACCTTGACCGGCTTGGTGGTGAACCTCGGCGCTATCGACGACGCGCACAGGATTGTGGCGGCGGCGCCGTCGCCGATCGGCGAGCACATCAGGCGCGTCAGCGGCTCTGCGATTGAGGGCGAATTCAGCACGTCCTCGAGCGTGCAGACGTCCTGGTACTGCGCGTGAGGGTTGAGACTGCCGTTGAAATGGTTCTTAACCGCGACCCGCGCAATCTGCTCCTTGGTCGTACCGTATTTCCTCATGTGCTCGCGCGCGCCGGAGGCGTAGAAATCCATGAACATCGAGCGCGATTCGCCGGCGCCGCCCGGCTTGGGAGCTTCGCCGCGCGCGGCGCGCTCCGCCTTGAGCTTCTCCTGCTGCGCGTTCATATCGGCGACAATCTTCTGCATCAGCTCGACGTCGACCGCTGAACCGATCGCGGCGAACGATTTCTTCTTGTCGACGTGGTAGAGCTTCTCCATCCCGAGCGCCAGCACCACGTCGTACATGCCCGAAGCCACGTACAACCACGCCAGGTGAAAAGCGGTTGCAGAGCTGGCGCAGGCGTTTTCGCAATTGACGATCGGGATTCCGCCGATTCCCATCTCGCGCAGCACTACCTGCCCGCGCACGCACTCCTGCCCGGTGATCAATCCCGCCATCGCGTTGCCGACCACCGCGGCTTCGATTTGTTTCTGCTCTAACCCCGCTGAGGCCAACGCGTTGTTGACCGCGTCGCGGCCCAGCACCTTCATGCTGGTGTCGAGGTATTTGCCGAACTTCACCATTCCCGCGCCGATCACTGATACATCGCGCATTTCAGGCCCTCCTTAAGGTGGGTTGTTGTCGGTACTTTCAGGTCTTTTTCGTAGCTGTCAGGTAATTGAACGATAACCCATGTTGGTCAAAGCTCGCAAGTTGAGGATTCAGGCGCACGGTCAAGCGAAACGATGTTAAATCTCCTCGTATCGGCTCCGATACTAATCGCAGTGTCTTGCCAGCAGCCGGATTATTCGGTACGTCTCATTAGATTCGTCGAATCGGCTGAGGCCTTGTTTCAAGGCCTTTTTATAGCGAGTGTTAAATTGCGCGAATTAAGCTTCTCACAGCCGTCTACCACTGCGTTCGTCTCCAAACCGAGCGACGAGCTTTCCACCCGTGGCGCTTGAATTACTGATCGGCGCAATCAAGGCCGTCGTCGTGCTGCTGTTGGTGCTCAACATCGCGGCGATTTTGCTGTGGTTTGAGCGCAAGGGCAGCGCGCTGATGCAGGATCGTATCGGCGCCAATCGAGCCAACATCTTCGGCATCGGCAAGCGCCTGGGGATGCCCAATCTGGGACTTATCAACACCCTGATGGCCGACGCGCTCAAGCTCTTCACCAAGGAAGATTTCATTCCCGACGGAGCCGACAAGTTCGTTCATGGCCTGGCGCCGTTTTTGGCACTGTTTCCGGTGCTGGTGACGTTCGCGGTGATACCTTTCGGCGACACCGTCACGATCATGGGCCATAGGATCGACCTGCAAGCTGCAAATCTCGACGTTGGCGCGCTGTACATCCTGGCCACGATCGGCATCGGCGTTTATGGTATCGCGCTTGCGGGATGGTCCTCGAATAATCGATGGTCGCTGCTGGGTGGCACACGCGCCACCGCGCAGATGATCTCGTACGAACTGGCGATGGGCCTGGCGATCGTCTCCATAGTGGTTACCTACGGCACTCTCGATTTGCAGGGGATTTGCCGCGCGCAGGGCGGTGTGTGGTTCGGATTCCTGCCGAAATGGGGGATCCTGCTGCAGCCGGTCGCCTTCTTGATGCTGATGACGGCCGGAATGGCCGAATCCAAGCGCGTGCCGTTCGATTTGCCGGAAGGCGAATCAGAGCTAATCGCCGGATACTACGTCGAGTACTCGGGCAGCAAGCAGGCGGTCTTCATGCTGACCGACTTTGCCGAAGTGGTGCTGGTATCGGCGCTGGCCACGACCTTCTTCTTCGGCGGATGGCAGGTCCCGTATCTTTACCACGACGGCTTCCATTTTCCGTGGGGAAGCATGATCGCGCTGCCGAACGTGGCGGTGGCTATTCTCGGCGTCGTTGCCTTCATCCTGAAAGTGCTGCTGTTTTGCTGGCTGCAAATCGTTATTCGCTGGACGCTGCCGCGCTTTCGCTACGATCAATTGATGCGCCTTGGATGGAAGGGGCTGCTGCCGCTGGGCCTGGCCAACGTGGCGGTGACCGCAGTGATTGTGGTTCTGGCTGGAGCATAGACGATGCCGCTTTGGTTGTTCATTTTTCTCGGTGCGCTGTCGGTGATATCGGCGCTGGGCGTCGTAATTCAGCGCAACCCGGTGCACAGCCTCCTCGCGCTGATCGTAACCTTGATGACGATCGGCGTTTTGTTTATCGGCCTCGGAGCAGTAACCGTTGGCTTCCTCCAGGTGATCGTTTACGTCGGCGCGATCCTGGTGCTGTTCCTGTTCGTGATCTGGCTGCTGAATTTACAGTCCACGCCGATGGATTCAGGTCATCTGGCGCTCAAGTTACTCGGTGCGTTGGGTGCGGCCGCGCTGGTCGCCGAGCTCTTCGCGTTCTTCGTGCAAACGCCGCTGGCGCCGCCTGCGGCCAAGGTTGCGTCCGACTATGGTTCGGTATTGCAACTCTCAAACTCGCTGTTTTCCGACTACCTGATCGCGTTCGAGGTTACCTCGGTGCTGTTATTGGCCGCGGTGGTCGGCGCGGTTGCGCTAGCGCGCCGGGCGCCTGCTGAGCCCGAAAGCGAGCGCGCCGAGCCCCGTGCCGCCCGCTCGGAGGGCTGGTGATGGTTCCGGCAAGCTACTTTCTGATCGTAAGCGCTATCATTTTTACGATCGGCGTGGCCGGCGTGCTGGTCAGGCGAAATCTGATCGTGATGCTGATGTCGGTCGAGTTGATGCTGAACGCGGTCAATCTGGCGTTCGTAGCGTTCTCACGCGCGCTCGGTTCCGCTGATGGAGAAGTGATCGTGTTTTTTGTCATGACGGTGGCGGCGGCCGAGGCCGCGGTCGGTTTGGCGATCATGATCGCGGTATTCCGCAATCGCGAAACCGTCAATGCCGACGAGCTGAACCTGATGCGGTGGTGACGGATGGTTGAATTCCCCGCACTTGGATTGATCCTGCTGATGCCGGCGCTGGGCGTCGTCCTCAATATGTTCCTGGGCCCGAAGCTGGGACGGCGATTGGTGAATATTATCGGTCCTGGCGTGGTGCTGGTCGCTTTTGCGATTGCGCTCACCGCTTTCTTCAAGCTGATGTCGTTGCCCGCAGGCGGCTCGCTGCACTGCTTCCTGTGGCCCTGGATTTACGCCGGCAAGTTCTCGGTCGACGTGGCCCTGCGGGTCGATGCCTTGTCGGGCGTGATGGTGTTGATCGTCACCGGCGTCGGCTTCCTGATTCATATGTACTCGTGCGGCTACATGGCCCACGATCCCGACGTCGCGCGATTCTTCACTTACATGAACCTGTTCATGCTTTCGATGCTGACCCTGGTTCTGGCGGACAATCTGTTGCTGATGTTCGTCGGATGGGAAGGCGTCGGATTATGCTCGTACCTGCTGATCTCGTTCTGGTACACGAATCCACAGTTTGCGTACAACGGCCGCAAGGCCTTCGTGGTCAATCGCGTGGGCGACGCCGGATTCGTGCTCGCGGTATTGACCTTGTTGTCGGCGCTGGCGGCGCACGGCTTCTGGACGCTCAACTTCGTAGAGATGCGCGCACATATCGACGTGATCGGGCCGACGATCGCAACCGCGGTCGGATTATTGTTGCTGGTCGGCGCGACCGGCAAATCGGCCCAGCTTCCGCTCTACGTGTGGCTGCCGGACGCGATGGTGGGTCCGACTCCGGTCAGCGCACTGATTCATGCCGCGACCATGGTTACCGCCGGCGTCTACATGATCGCGCGGCTGAGCTTTCTTTACAGGCTGACACCGACCGCGATGGACACCGTCGCCACGATCGGCGCCGTGACCGCGATGTTCGCCGCGAC
>DATJOQ010000027.1:0-3257 GCA_035506935.1 Binataceae bacterium (SeqCode)
TGTGAGTTGATGGGCTCGGACGACAACCAGAAATCTCCACCGATCGTAACTTCTGAGCAGATTCGATACCGCGAGTACAAGCTGCTGCTCGATCCCCAGCGCTTCCGAAACGAAGACTCGTTTCGGAAATTCTGGAAACTAGCGCATCACACCGCCGAATCGCTCAGGATAGGACTCGACAAACCCGACAAGGAAATCAAGCCGCTGGTGCGCGAGGTGGTTTTCTACGACAGCCCGCACTTCAAGCTCTATACTCACGGCTTCATTTTGCGGAAGCGTACTTTTTACAAGCACGGCCTTCCTCAACCCAATTTCGAACTGGTACTCAAGTTCCGCCATCCCGATAGGCAGACGGCCGCAACGGTCGACGTTCGCCCGCTCCTGCCCTGCACCTACACGGTAAAATTCAAGGAAGAGATCCTGCTGCCTAAAGAAGCGGCTTTGGGGCTGCGCTTTGTGTACTCACACAACTGCGAACTGGATACTCCAAATATCGTGCTCACGCAGAAGTTCGAAGCGATCGCCGGCGTGTTCCCGGCGCTCAAGCAGATAGACGCCAATCCGAAGGCCGCGCTCGCACCGGTGCACAACTTGTCGATCGTCGAGTACCTGGTGAATCTCGGCGAACTCGATTTTGGCGGCAAAACAACGGCGAAAGCGACGCTGGCGGTATGGCGAGTGCGGACCACCAACGATCCGGTGGTCGCCGAACTCGCCTATCAGCTTCATTTCGACAATGAGGAGGATTTCCGCCGCAAGCCGAAAGAACTATCGCAACTCTTCTATACCGGACTGCAGTCGCACGCGTCTGAGTGGATCCAGCGCGGAACGACCAAGACCGCTCTGATCTATGGAATTGGAAATACCCCCGTTAAGCACGAAGAGTAAGTACGGCTTCCGCCGCACACACTGATATAGGCTAGCGCGAGCGCAGCCACGAAATTAAATAAACAGACTCAAGCGTCGACGGGGCGGCGGCCGTTGCGCGCTGCTTAGGCTCCAACGCTTCCGCGCGCCCCCTGCGGATGAGGATTTCGAAAATCGTCGGCGCAGCCGCCGTGCTTCAATCGTGCACAGCGGCCAAGCTACGCAGTCCTACCAACTCACCAGGGACCTTCTTTGAACTTGGTCGCCGGATCATTCGGGTCAGCCCCAGCACCGCCCGGCCCCACGACTACATGCGCAGTCCCCAGCTTTGCCGCGGCTATATCCATACACTTATGGACAGCGTGAAGAGGGATATGCAACGCGTTCGCGACATCGCGCGGTTTCATATCCGGCCCGTTCAAAGCCTCCATTACCTTGCGACAGGGGACGGTCTTCTCCTGCGCCTGGGCCTTGGGCACGCCCAGGGCCATGACTGCCGCGAGCGAAATACTCGCGACCGTGGCACCAACAATCTTTTTCATCTAGCAACCCTCCCAGCTAGGAGTTCAGCAACCTCCTCGCCACATTAAGGAATCCGACGCGAGTATGACAAAAAACTTCTTTCGCGAAAAGCGCTCGAAACGCCTTGATTTCTGGCCTGGTGGAGAAGGAGGTGGCACCCGCGGAGCTTCTTTCCTCTTCGGATTCCGCCAATCCCCTAAAAAACCCGTGTGCCGATTTACATCTCACTCCAGCGGCGCGCGATCGTCTCATACACATTCGCCGCCTCTTCTATCTTGTCGACTGGGCAGTACTCGTCTGTCTGATGCGCAAGGGTCATGTCACCGGGCCCGAGAATAAGCGTCGGCGCACCATCGAAGGCCGGCTTGAGCGCGGACGCGTCGGTGAAATACGGCGCGCCGCGCGCGACAGGTTTCTCGCCGAGAATCGGCTCCATCAATTCAAATACTTCGCGGATCCAGGGATCCTCGGCTTCGCTCCACACGCCACCGACGTCCATGACCGGCGTGATCGTTACGTCATCACCGAGATACGATTGAATCTGTCCGCGCAGCGTTTTGTGGTCCTGGCTCGGGATCGTGCGGATATCGATGGTGAACTCCGCGCGGTCGGGCACCGAGTTCAGATTGATCCCGCCTTGCATCGTGCCGACGTTCAGCGTCGCGCCGCCCAGCAGCGGATGAGGCGCGGCGTCAAATTTGAATTGCTGAAGCTTGCCGATCGCGCGGGCGGCTTTGTAAATCGCATTGACGCCAAGATGCGGCATCGAGCCGTGCACCGTCACTCCCGTCGCGACCGCCCGAAGCCATAACGCGCCCCGATGTCCCACGATCGGATAGTTGGAACTGGGCTCGGCGATCACCACCGCGCGCGCTCCGCGCACGGCCTTGCTCTGGGCGACGTGGATACTCCCCTGGCAGCCGGTCTCTTCACCCGCCACCGACACGAAGAGAATATCGGCCTTACCCCGCGGCAACTGCGCCAGGCGCAACGCCACCCAGAGATAAGCCGCGACGCCCGCTTTCATATCGGTGGTTCCGCGTCCATAGATCTTTCCGTCCGCGACCTCGCCCGCGAACGGATCTTTGCTCCAGGCCTTGGCTCCGAGCGGCACCGTGTCGATGTGACCAGCGAAACATATCGGCGCTTTTCCGCCGCTGCCGGCCAGGCGCGCCATCACGCTGGTGCGGCCTTCGCCAAACTGGTCGTAGGCGACGTCGAGCCCCGCGTCTTGCAGCATCTTGCCGATGTACAGCGCGCATTCGTGCTCGCGGCCCGGCGGATTCATCGAATCGATTCGCGTGAGCTCGCGAGTGATTTCCAGGGGCGACTTGATCGATGCCATGAATTACCTCCTCGAACCTCGCTCACCAACGAAGCCGTTCGGCGCCACTAAATTTCCGTGATGTGCAGGAATCCGAGCTCGTCGACGCGGAGCTGCTGTCCGGGATGAATCAACGTGGTCGAGGACGGCTCCTCGACGATCAGCGGACCGTTAGTGACAAAATCCGGCGGCAGCAGCGCCCGCTCATAAACCGGGGCTTCGCGCCTCCCTTCCTCCGCGAATTCGACCGTGCGCTCTCCCTTCCGCGCGGCTTGCGCCGAACGCCCTTCGGCGGTGATTCGGCCAAGTTGCGGCCGCGGCACTTGCGCGCTGGCGGTAAGCCGGAAGGTTACGAACTCAACCGGCGTATCCATCAGCCGGAATGTATAGGAGCGCTCATGCGCGTCGTGAAAGTCGCGCAGGATGCCATCAACCGTAGCGCTCTCGAGATCGACCAGAATCGTGACCGAATGCTCCTGGCCCGCATAGCGCAGATCGATCCGGTATTCGAAAGCGAGCTGATCCTCGTCGCGCAACTGATCGG
>DATJOQ010000028.1:0-9013 GCA_035506935.1 Binataceae bacterium (SeqCode)
TCGTCGTCGATCGCCTGCTTGCCCATCAGCACCAGCTCGGGCTTCTCGTCGGTGATGACTTTGGCCAGCACTCGCGCGATAGCCAGAGTGTCGAGCGGTTTCTCGGCGACCACCAGGATCGCCCGATCGGCGCCCATCGCGAGCCCGGTGCGCAATTGCTCCTGCCAGGTCTTCTGACCGATCGCCACCAGCACGACTTCGCCCGAGCCCTGCTTTTCCTTGATGCGAAGGGCTTCTTCGATCGCGATTTCGTCGAACGGGTTGATCACCCATTTGACATTGTCGGTCGCGATACCAGAGCCGTCGGGCAGAATGCGAATCGTGGTTTCGGGGTCAGGGACGCGCTTGGTTGGGACCAAAATCTTCACGCTGTTTCACTCCTAGAAAGTTTCTGAAGCGCGACTGTCAGGAACCAAAGATCAAGCCAAAAAAGCGCGCGCCAGCAAGGACCATTCGCGCTCCGAAAGTAACAATCGACTCTCGCTCCAGTCAACCCAAACTGATGTTGGGGTGATGGAACTAGAAGCGGCGCGAATGATCACGCGAGCCGCCTCATCGCAACTGCTAGTCGGAATTATACGGTCGCGGCATCCGCTCGCTCACTCATTATAGCCCAAGCGGGTGCAGAGTTCGCGTCCTGCTTCGAGTATCAGCGGAGCGATTTCGATGCTGATACGCTCACTGGAGAGGCGATAGGTCGGTCCGGCCACTGCCAAAGATCCGACGACGAGACGCGTGTAATCGCGAATCGGAACGGCGACCGAGGAGACATCCTCGAAGAATTCAGCGTTATCGACCGCGTAGCCAGAGCTGGTGATCGTATTAAGCTGCTCGAGCAGAATCGCGCGATCGACAATCGTGCGATCGGTGTAGCGCACGAGCTGCTCGGGCAGCGCCGATTTGAGTTGCTCGTCGGTTTCGAATGCCAGATGGGTTTTTCCGACGGCGGTGCCGTGCAGCGGCAGCGGCTCACCGATCGGCGGCTTGATCCGAACTGCGCGATCCTCCGGCTCAGCGACTTCCAGCGGGACCACGCCTTCCTTGCGCGCCACCGCAACGAAAGCGCTCTCACGACATTTGCGCGCGACGTCGGCCAGTATCGGGCGGGCCTGCTTAATCAATCCCATGTGGTCGATATAGTTGCGGCCGAGATGGAGGCATCTGATTCCGAGACGGTAATTCTCGGTGGTCTTGTTCTGCTCGATATAACCGCGGGCTTGCAGAGTCGCCAGGATGCGAAAGACGTTGTTCTTGTGAAGCTTGAGGCGCTTGGAAAGCTCGGTGACGCCGAGTTCGTCAACCTCGGCGAATTGTTCGAGAACGTCCAACGAATGCGCGACCGATTGAATAACGTAATTTGTTTTGTCGCGCCTCAGCATCGCAGCATGATCTCCTGAGCAGGGGCAACCAACCCCCTGAAAGCCTCCCACGCCCAAGTTTCCGAAAAACCGTTTTACTGTAAGACGCTCTGGCACAAAAAGTCAACGTGACGATTGGTCGTGGCGTGTCGGCTGGCTATCGGGCGAGCCAAAATTCTGAAAAGATCGAGCTAGTGAGGCTCTCTTCTCGATTCGAGGCTTTTCGTAGCCGTTCTTGGAGGTCTTATGCTTGGAAACCGCGCGACTGCTGAAGGAACGTCGGCGCACGCACGGCGTTTTGCAGCGCTGCCGGCCAACTTCCGCTCGATGTTCGGAGTAACGGGCTCGTCGATTGGAGCAGGGACCTATCTCGGGAATAGCGACGAGCAGACCGATCGCGGTTACGAAGAGGCAATCGGAACCGCTCTCTCAGGCGGTATCAACGTAATCGATACCGCCGTGAATTATCGCTTCCAGCGGAGCGAGCGTTCCGTGGGCAAGGCAATTGCCGCACTGGTCGCAAGCGGAGAGCTCAAGCGCGAGGAGATCATCGTCGCAACCAAAGGCGGGTACATCACGTTCGACGGCGGCATGCCGCGCGATCCACAGGCATGGTTCGAAGATACTTACGTCAAGACTGGAATCATCAAGAGCGGCGAGCTGGTCGAGGACTCGCACTGCATGGCGCCGCGATACCTCGAAACGATGCTTGAGACGAGCTGCGCGAATCTCGGCCTTGAGACCGTGGATGTTTATTTCCTGCATAATCCGGAATCGCAACTACCGGTAGTTGGCCGTCAGGAGTTCAATCGGCGCGTGCGCCAGGCTTTTGAGTTGTTCGAGCGCAAAGTGGCAGACGGAAAAATCGGAGTTTATGGAGCCGCGACGTGGAATGGCTTTCGAGGAGATCCCAAAGCCGAGGACTATCTTTCGCTGCAGGATCTGGTTGCGATTGCCAGCGAAGTCGGAGGTTCAGAACATCATTTCAAGGTAATCCAGCTTCCGTTCAACCTCGCGATGCCGGAGGCGCTGACTCATTCGAACCAGGCCTTGCGCGGCGGGCAGGGCTCAATCCTCGACGCGGCGACGCAGATGGGAGTGACGGTATGGGCGAGCGCTTCGCTGCTTCAGGGACGTCTGACCGCCAAGCTGCCTCCGATCCTGGCGTCGGCGATGGAGGGGCTTGCGACGGACGCCCAGCGCGCGCTGCAGTTCGTGCGTTCCACCCCTGGAATCGACGTGGCGTTGGTCGGAATGAAATCTGCGGCCCATGTAAAGGAAAATCTGGAGACTGCGAGACGCCCACCCGCGACGGCGGAGGCGTTCGCGAAGCTGTTCACTCCGCGCGACAAGCCTTAGGGTGTCGGAGTTGCGGAGTGTGACATCAACTGGTCAGCCAGAAGCGAAGCTTTCTGCGCCAGGCTCTCGGCCGCCAGGTAATCTTCCTGCTTCATGTGCTCGAGCGCGTCCTGGATGAAGTTGCGCACCCGATCGTAATCGTCGACATCGCGCCCTTTGAGTTTGGATCGATCGATACCGTCGATTTTGGTGCTTGCCTCGTCGATCAGTTGCAGGCCGCGATGTCGCTCCGAGGCTTTCTCTGCGGGCGTCACGGCTGGAGTGAGCTTGAGCGCGCTTGGAGTCGCAGTTGGCGCAGGTGTGGGGCTGAGCTCGGTTGAAGGGCTAGCAGTTGGGCTGGCGAGCAGGCCTTTCTTGCCCTTGCCTCGCTTGCCGTGATGCGCGCGCTTGGTGGGTGTGGGAGTCGCGGTCGGAGTGGGGGTAGCCGTCGGCGTCGGTGCGGCGGTAGGAGTCGGCTCTGGCGTGGGCTCGACGAACCAGCTCGAAGGCGCAACTCCGCTGCATCCGGTGAGTGCCCAAATCGCGCCCAGGATCAAACTCAAGAGCAAGAGCGCGAGGGCGGGGCTAGACCATTGGCGTATGGGCATCGCCGACTTTTTTAGGCTTGCTCGGCAGGTGAAGGCAAGACAACCGCGTCCTGGCCGGTTGGCAAGCGGATGGTAAAAGTGGTGCCGACGCCGACCCGAGAGGCGACGTTGATTGTCCCTTGATGGAGATCAACCGCGCGCATCGCGAGCGAAAGGCCAACGCCGCTGCCGCCTTCCTTGGTGGTGAAGTAGAGATTGAAAATGCTGTCGAGGTCTTCCGCCGGGATGCCGGGGCCCTGATCGGCGACGGTTATTTCGACGCATCCGTCGGAGGAAAGGGCGCTGCCGAGGGTGAGGTTCCCACCCTCCGGCATTGCCTGCACCGCGTTCTGAACCAATGCTCTGATAGCTTCCTCCAGCAGGCCTTTATCGCCGACGATTCGCGGCAGTTCGGTATCAAGGTGGTAGTACACTTTTATGTTGGACTGGGCCACGTGACTGCCGATAGAAGTCAGCAGATCGTTGAGACGGAGCTCGCGCGCTTCGAGCTTTTCGGGGCGCATGAAGCGCAGCAGCGCGTCGACCGCCTGATCGAGGCGGTGAATTTCGGCACGCACCAATTCCACTCTTCTGCCAGCCGGTTTGCCCTGTTCGGCGTCCTGGCGCAACAGCTCGAGCTGCAGCGTCATCGCGTGCAGCGGGTTTCTGATTTGATGGGCGACTCCCGAAATTAGTCCTCCCAGGCGAGCGAGGCGGCTGGAATAGTCGACCACCTGTTCCAGCTCGCGCATCGGCGCCAGGTCGCGCATCATTATCAGCAGCCCGGCCACCTCGCGCCCCGGACCGAGCGGAAAAATCGATACCAGGTAGCGGCTGGCGCCCGATCCGTTGTTCTGCAACTCGAGCGCAACGTCATGCGCTCCGGTTCCCGCCGCCATCGACGCGTCCGCCATCTGCACCAGCGGATGATTGCTGCCGAGCAAGAGCCCCAGAGATTTCCCTTCGACCGAGCCGCCGCCCAGCCGCAGCCGCCGCTGTCCTTCGGGATTCACGAACAGCAACGAGCCCTTGCCGTCCAGCAGCAGAACGGCGTCGTTGGTCGAGCAAAACGCGTTGAACAGATGCCCGCGTTCGCTTTCCCATCGCGCGCGGTCGTCGCGCACGCGGCGCGAGAGCTGATTGAACTTCTCGGCCAGGGTGCTGAGCTCGTCGCGACCGGCGATTTCGAGCTTGACCTCGTCGACCCCGCTGCTGCTGGCCAGGCGTTCGACTCCGCTGGTGATCGCTTTGACCGGAGCGAGCACGTAGTTGCCGAGTACGATCGCGATCAAAGCGCAAAGCAGGATCGCGCCTGCCGCCACCACGAGCGTCGCCCGCGCCATGCGATGTACCTTATCGCCAATCAGAGCGGTCGAGACGCCGACCTCGATGGTGGCGAAAAGCTTGCCGTTAATCTCGACCGGACGGCTGATGCCATAGACCTGGTCTCTCCAGAGTTCCGGCACCAGCCGCAACGGCATCCATGAGGCGGCTGCGCTCTGAATCTTCTCGATCGGGGCGAGCGGCCTGGACTTGGGTTCGTCAGGCGAATTGGCGGCGCGGACGATGTCTTTGCCGTTGGCGCCGATCACGCGGATGCCGACCGTGGTTTGACCGAAGGCCAGCGAAGAATCGAGCAGCGTCTGCAGGCTGCTGTCGTGGCTCAGCACGGCGACTGGATCCTCGTTGCGCGAGCGCGCCAGGCTCGCGCGCATCTGTTCGAAAATCTGGTTGGCGACGAGGTCGCCGGAGGTGGCAAGCTCGCCCACCATCAGCTCGAGGGTGCGGTCGGCCTCGATCACGCTAACCGCGATGATGGCGGCGATCAGCAGCAACAGGAAGCTGCTCGCCAGCTTGGCGTTTAGCTTCATGATGAAAGGTGCAAATTCAGACCGTGTCGTCTTCTTTTTCTTTTACTTCGTAACGTTCGAGGCGGTTGTAGAGGGTCTTGATGCTGACGCCGAGGATTTCCGCCGCGCGCGTTTTATTCCCACCAGCAAACTCGATCGTGCGGTAAATGAGGGTGCGTTCGATGTCATCCAGCGAGGAGCCCACGCGCACCTGGAAGCCGAGGTCCGGTGGACCTACCGGGCGCAAATCGGGGGGTAAATCCGCGCACGTCAGCAGCGGGCCGTTGCTGACGATTAGAGCGCGCTCGATCACGTTGCGCAGTTGGCGGACGTTGCCAGGCCAAGGGCAGGCCTTCAGCGCCTGCAGGCAGTCGTGATCCATGCCGGTTATGCGATTACGGTGGTAATTGCCGAGCTGGTTTATGAAATGCTCAGTTAACGGCTCGATATCTTCGACGCGGTCGCGCAGCGGCGGCAACTCGATCGAGAAAACCGCCAGGCGATAGTAAAGGTCCTCTCGCAGCCAGCCTTCGGCGATAGCCTGCTTCAGCGGCCGGTTGCACGCGGTGAGCACGCGCACGTCCATCTCCAGCTCGCTGCTGCCGCCGACCCGGCGCAGTCGCTGCTCCTCGATCACGCGCAAGAGCTTGGCCTGCAGCTCGATCTTGAGGTCGGTGATCTCGTCGAGCATCAGGGTGCCGCCGTTGGCCAGCTCGAAACATCCCTCGCGCCGCCGATCGGCGCCGGTAAAGGCGCCTCGTTCATGGCCGAACAGCTCGCTTTCCATCAAGGTCTCTGGAATGGCGGCGCAGTTCACCGCGATATAGGGGGCGTTGCGCCGGGGCGAGAGTTCATGGATGGTGCGCGCGGCCAACTCCTTGCCGGTTCCGCTTTCGCCGGTGATCACGACCGAGGCTGACGACGGCGCGACCTGTTCGATCAGGCTCATCACGCGCCGGAGCGCAAGCGATTGTCCCACCATCAGGCCCAGCTCGCCCGCACCCATCAGGCGTCGGCGCAAGCGGATATTTTCCGCGCTGAGGTTGAGGTGCTCGGCGAGATTGTTGAGCAGGATTCGGAGATGCTGCGGGTCGACGGGCTTGCGCAGATAGTCGTAGGCGCCCTGTTTCATCGCCTGGACTGCTTCAGGAATATCGCCTTCGCCGGAAATGATGATGGTGGCCATGTTGAGGCCGGACTCGCGCAGCTCCTTGAGCATCGTGAGCCCGTCCTTGCGCGGCATCTTGAGATCAGCCAGCAGGATGTGAGGGTCGAAGCTGTGGGCCATTTCGAAGCCTTCCTGCCCGTTGCGGGCGGCGGCGACCTTGAAGCCCCACGAGACGATCAGCTCGCACCAGGCCTGGCGCGTGACCGGCTCGTCTTCGACCACCAGGATCCTCTTTTCGTTCGCAGTCATCACAAATCGTCTGCTTCGCTATCTTAAGGAAATATGAGCGAGGGGCAACTTTGCTACTGATTGGCCTAAGTTAGCATCAGTAGCAGCGACGGTTAAAGACGGCGCATCGGTCGCCGCAACCTCGCTCCGACCGATTCATCGGCCCGCGCTAAAAACTGGTCTGCTATATAACCGAACAGAGCCGCGTGGGCCAAGCGCTTGGGCTGACGTTTACAGCGCCTACGACGAGCAGGTTTGGATCGAGGATCGAAAAACGTTCGATATGAAACGGGGCTCTTGCCCCGGCCGTATGGAACGTTCGACAATTGCGTTCACTTGCGAATGCTGGGACCTGAGAAAACTTGGTGGCGTGTATGGCCGCTGCCGTTGGCGATAGTCGTATGCGTTATCAACTGTCTCAACGGTCTTGCTTGCGCCCAAACCTGGTACGCTTTCCAGCCGGCCGATCTCACCATCTACAGTGCCGACGGCCATCGGGTTGTTGGCCATAGCCATTACCAGATCACCGACGTCGAGGGCGGCGCCGAAATCAGGGGCGAGGCGCGCTATCTCGACGGTGAATCCGACGTCGAGCGCGACCGTATCGAGTTCACCAGCCAGGACGAAAGGCCGCGGCTCGCTCACTTCAGCCATATTTTCTTTCTGGCCAACGGTAGCATGCGGATGGAGACCGAAGCCGACCTGAGAACCGGCATCGGTACCTGCAATCGGTATGAAGACGACGGTACCGGCGCGGTCACCCGATCGGTTCAGTTTCCACCCGATACCTATGCCGGGGTCACTACGCTGATACCGATCGAATATGCCCTGCGCCACGGCCAGAGCGACGACATCAGATTTCACGTTTTCAGTTGCGCACCCAAGCCGCGGATTTTTGAGCTCAGCGCGAGCGTCGACACGAGCCAGAGTCAGTGGCCGTTACATCCGGGGAACCTGGTCAGAATGAGAGTGCGCCCGCGCCTTGGATGGTTCACCGTGCTGGCCTTACCGTTCCTGCCGCGGTTTTATGAATGGTTCGATCCCGGACAGGATTGGCGCTACGTCGGCGGGACCACCGAGCGCTACTATCGAGGACCGTCGGTCCAGTTGGTGAGGCAGCCGCTCACACAAGCGGAGGGTAACCCGCCGACGGAGTCGTCGGCGGTCCCGCAACTTCGTAAGCCGCCGACGGATGAGGCAATGCCACAATTTCGGCGAGCCCAGTGAGCGCGTATCAGACGCGCTCCCGCTTCTGACAGATTCCTGGCGTGGCGTTTCGACGCCTGCGGACGCAATCGTTCGCAGGCGTGAGAGGCCGCGACGCGAAATATCAACCGGCACACGCTTGCGCGCGCGCCGCTAAGTCTAGAAGTGAGTAATGCCCTCGCCTTCAGGGTGTCGAACCGAAGAAGGCTTGGGCTTGCGATACTCGAAAGCCGTCTGGCAGTGCGAGCAGGTGCCTTGCGGATGCTCGACGCCAGAACGCCTGACGAGCTTGGTGTAGCGGACGGTTCCGTCGGTGCATAGATGGCCAGCGACGGGGAAATCGTAGACGGTGCGTACAGAGTCTTGCATCTTTACCCTAAGGCTCCTTCATAAAATCCCTTCATCGAAATTTCTTCGTCCACGACGCGCTCCACATGAACCCGAGGGCGAGCGCGCCTTCTACTTTCACCATAATGATTTTACAGTCGCGATCAAAATCGTTTGGACGATCTGAACCAAATTTTCTTGAAAAAAAATTTTCCCGATACACGGTTGTCACACCACCGCAGTTTCCGCTCCCTCTCAACCCGGTTTCGGCGCCTCCACCGAGCGCGCCGCGCGACGCGAACGAGGCCGCAACCGGCTTCCTCGACTCGCGGCAGCGCGCTCCGGTTCGGTCGTCCGAAACTATTAGACGATCAAAATCCGCTATCGTTTCATGCGCCGGTCACGCCGGGCGCCGCGGATGCAGAATTTTGCGCCGCAGGATCAAAACTTCTTCGCCGCGCTGGTTGATGCCGCGGGTCTCGATATAAACCACGCCGCGATCCGACTTGGTTTTCGAGGGCGTCACCTCAAGCACCTTGCTTTCGGAATAGATGGTGTCGCCGTGAAAGGTAGGAGCGGTGTGGCGAATCGATTCGTACTCGAGATTGGCGATGCAGCTCTCGCTCATGTCCCGCACGCTCATCCCGGCCACCAGCGAAATCACCAACAGTCCGTTAACCAGGCACTTGCCATGCTGGCTCTTGGACGCGAAGTTCGCGTCGAAGTGCAGCGGGTTGGTGTTCAGCGTCATCAGGGTGAACCAGGTATCGTCGAAATCCGTAATGGTGCGGCCGGGCCAATGCTTGTAAACCTGGCCGGGAGCATAATCTTCGAAGTAACGCGTCATAAATTTACACCTTTGCCGTAGGTTTGGGCTCGGGCGCGCGATCGCGCCCGTGGAGGTCGCAATAACTCAAGTGCGCCGCGGTTTCAATCTTCGCCGGGCGTTGC
>DATJOQ010000029.1:0-6093 GCA_035506935.1 Binataceae bacterium (SeqCode)
CGCGCCGATCTGAAGGTCGAGGCGATCGAGAAGATCGACGAGTTGATAATGGGCCCGATGCTCGAAGGGCTCAAGCGCCTGGGCGAATATCGCCTTTTGCTGATGCCTGACCATCCGACGCCCTGCAAGATCAAGACTCACTCGAACGAGGCGGTGCCCTTTGCTATGGTTGATAATCGTGCGATCGGGCGCGAGAGTTCTGCGCCGCGCCGCTACACCGAGGCCGACGCCGCCCGCACCGAGCTTAGGGTCGAACAAGGTTACAGATTAATCGAGGCGCTGCTGGGACAGGGATTCTCCCTGGATCGGGTCTAGCCGGAGGGGATTGAGTGGATCGGAATCTTGCGCTGGAAGTCGCGCGCGCGACCGAGGCGGCAGCCTTGGCCGTAAGCCGTTTTATCGGCAAGGGTGACGAGCGGGCGGCTGACCGCGCTGCCTGCGAAGCGATGCGCAACGCGCTCAACTCGGTCACGATGGATGGCCATATCGTGATCGGCGAAGGCCAGGAGGGCGAGACCGACCTGCTGTACGCGGGCGAGATCGTCGGCACTGGCGCCGGTCCTGAAGTGGAAGTCGCGCTCGATGCGCTCGAAGGCCCGCTTATCTGCGCGACTGGCGGTCCCAACGCGCTTTCGTGCATCGCGCTGTCCGAGCGCGGCAAGCTGCTGCGCTGCCCCGACACCTACATGGAAAAAATCGCCTGCGGTCCGGTCGGGCGCGGCGTGATCGATCTCGATCGTTCGCCGACTGACAATTTGAAGGCACTAGCCGAAGCCAAGAAGGTCTATGTCGAGGATTTGCGCGTCGCGATTCTCGATCGCCCGCGCCATGACAATCTGATCGCCGAGGTGCGGAAAGCCGGCGCCGGAATCAAGCTGCTTTCGGCTGGCGATCTCTCGGCCGCGATCGCGACCACTCGCGACGAGAGCGATATCGATCTGCTGCTGGGAATCGGTGGCGCCCATCAGGGCGTCTTGGCTGCTGCCGCGATTCGATCGGCTGGCGGCGATATGCAGTGCCGCTTCAAACCGCGCAATCCGCAAGAGTCCGAAATATGCCTGGCCTCAGGCATCCTGGATTTGAATCGGCGCTACGCGCTCGAAGAACTCGCAGGCGACAACGTGATGTTCGCCGCGACCGGCGTTACCACCGGCGATTACCTCCATGGTGTGCGATTCATTTCCGGTGGCGCGAAAACCAACAGCGTGGTGATGCGCTCGAAGAGCCGCACTATCCGCTTTATCGAAGCGATCCATCATTTCGACTACAAGCCCGAGTACTGAGCCGGGCTCCAAACTGTGAGGTGCTGCCGGTGGAACTCAAACATCTGCTGTTCGAGAAAGGCGAAGTCGCGACCCTCACCGTTAACCGGCCCGACGCGCTCAACGCGTTGAATCGCGACGTTCTGGTCGATTTAATCCACGCGCTGCACGAGATTGGCAGCGACCCGGCGATTCACGCCGTGATTATCACTGGTGCGGGCGAGCGCGCCTTCGTCGCGGGTGCCGATATCGCCGCGATGTCCGAGATGACGACCGTCGAAGGGCTCGAATTCACACGCTTCGGCCATAGCGTGATGAATGCGATCGAGGCGCTGCCGATTCCCGCGATCGCCGCCGTCAACGGCTTTGCGCTCGGCGGTGGATGCGAACTCGCGATGGCGTGCGACCTGATCGTGGCCAGCGAAAAAGCGCGCTTCGGACAGCCTGAGATCAATCTCGGACTCATTCCCGGTTTCGGCGGCACTCAGCGGCTCGCTCATCGGATCGGCCATGCTCGCGCGCGAGAGCTGGTGCTGACTGGCGACATGATTGATGCCAAGACGGCGCACGCGTGGGGATTGGTGAATCAGGTGGTGGCGCCCGGCGAGCTGATGAACGCGGCGCGTGCGCTGGCGGCGAAGATCGTGAAGAAATCGCCGCTCACCGTGCATCAGGCGAAATCGGCGCTGCAGGCTGCGGCGACGATGAACGAGCGCGACGGCCTGACCTTCGAGCAGCAGTCCTTTGCGGTCGCCTTCAGCAGCCAGGACCGGGTCGAGGGGACCAAGGCGTTCGTCCAGAAGCGCGAACCCAAATGGCAGAATAAGTGACGCTTGGTGCTGCGCGGCCAGATTTTCGACCCAACCTTACATAAGGCGCTGTTATCGACCGCCGCCTCGGTCTAAGCTAAAAAGAGGCAGGATTGCTGCGCGACCAGCGCGTCCGGGAATGGCCGTTTACTCGGCTAACCGGTTCGCGCGAACTCCGCTATGCTTGATGGCGGCGCGGAACTTCCTTGACGAAGTAGCGTTTCGACGGTCGACGATGGAGATTGAGCTTAACGAAAGTCAGAGCACGTTGCGCGATACGGTGCGCCGCTTCGCGCGCGAGCGGCTCGAAGCCGCGGCGGTCGAAACCGACCGAGCCCATCGCTTTCCCCGCGAGATAGTCGACGAGCTCGGCAAGCTCGGCATCATGGGCGTCTTTATCCCGGAGCGTTACGGCGGCGCGGGCTTCGACCATGTCAGCTACGCGCTCGCGATCGAGGAACTGGCGGTGGCATGTGCCGCGACCGCGGTGATCGTGTCGGCGCATTCGTCGCTGGCGTCGTGGCCGATTCTGGGACTCGGCACCGATCGTCAGAAGGAGCGCTTCCTGCCCGCGATGGGCGCGGGAAAGAAAATCGGATGCTTCGCGCTGACCGAACCCCAGGCCGGCTCCGATGCGTCTGCGCAGAAGACTCGCGCAGTGCGCGACGGCGACGATTACATAATCAACGGCACCAAGAATTTTATTACCAACGGCTCCGAGGCCGGTGTGGCGGTTCTGTTTGCTTCGACCGATCCGACGCAGGGTAATCACGGGATCAGCGCGTTTATCGTCGAGACCGACACCCCCGGATGGCAGGTAGTACGGGTCGAAGACAAAATGGGGATTCGCGGCGCGCATAGCGCGCAATTGAGTTTCTCCGATATGCGCGTGCCCCGCGCGAACTTGATCGGCGCTGAAGGCGACGGCTTCAAGGTCGCGATGAAGACGCTCGACGGCGGCCGGATCGGGATCGCGGCGCAGGCGGTCGGAATCGGACGCGCCGCGCTAGAAGCCTCGCTCAAGTACGCGGCCGACCGGCGCGCCTTCGGCTCCGCGATCGCAAGCTACCAGGCGATTCAGTGGAAGCTCGCCGACATGGCGGTCGAGGTCGACGCCGCGCGCCTGATGACGCTGCGCGCGGCCGCGCTCAAGGACGCAGGCAAACCGCACGGCAAGCAATCCTCGATGGCGAAGCTGTTCGCGGCGGAGGCCGCGATGAAGGCGGCGACCGAGGCGATACAGGTTCATGGCGGCTACGGCTACACCAAGGAATTCAAAGTCGAACGTTACTTTCGCGACGCCAAGATCACCGAGATTTACGAAGGGACTTCGGAGATCCAGCGTCTGGTGATCGCCAATCACGTGCTCGGAAACAGATGAGGTCGGCGGTGAACAACAAATCCAAATGGCTGAAGTCCACCTACAAGGAAGCCGCGGAACGGCCGGTGCGCTTCTCGACTATCTCGGACATGGAGCTGGAGCCGGTTTACGACAGCGCGGACGTTGCCGACGATTACGATCAGGCGCTCGGCTATCCCGGTGAGTATCCGTACACGCGCGGCGTCTACGGCTCGATGTATCGCGGGCGGCTGTGGACGATGCGGCAGTTCGCCGGCTTTGGCCTCGCCGAGGATACCAACAAGCGCTTCCATTACCTGCTGAGCCAGGGACAGGACGGCCTGTCGACCGCGTTCGATATGCCGACCCTGATGGGCTACGACGCCGATCACGAGCGCGCGCGCGGCGAAGTCGGCCGCGAGGGCGTCTCGGTCAGCACGATTCACGACATGGCGATGCTGTTCGATCGTATACCCATGGATCGGATCAGCACCTCGATGACGATCAATTGCTCCGCCTCGATTCTGCTGGCGATGTACCTGGTAGTCGCGGAACGGCAGGGCGTTCCATGGGAAAAAGTCAGTGGCACGATCCAGAACGACATGCTCAAGGAATTCACCGCGCAGAAGGAATGGATTTGCCCGCCCGCACCCGCGGTGCGAATCGTCACGGACATGATCGAATTCTGCGCGAAAAAGGCGCCGCGATGGCATCCGGTTTCGATCTCCGGCTACCACATCCGCGAGGCCGGCTCGACCGCAGTGCAAGAACTGGCATTCACCCTCGCCGACGGTATCTGCTACGTCGAAGAGGCGCTCAAGCGCGGGCTTAACGTCGACGATTTCGCGCCGCGTCTGTCATTCTTCTTCAACCTGCACAACGATTTTCTCGAAGAGGTCGCCAAGCTGAGAGCGGCGCGCCGGATGTGGGCGCGAATCATGAAGGAGCGCTTCGGTGCGAAGAATCCCCGCTCGCTTACGCTGCGCACTCACGCGCAGACCGCGGGCGCTTCGCTCACCGCGCAGCAACCCGTCAACAATGTGGTGCGCGTCGCGCTGCAGGCGCTCGCCGGAGTGATGGGCGGAGTGCAATCGCTGCACACCAATTCGATGGACGAGACGCTGGCCCTGCCGACCGAGGAATCGGTCACGATCGCGCTGCGCACACAGCAGATAATCGCCGAGGAAACCGGTGTCACCAATACCGCCGATCCGCTCGGCGGCAGCTACGCGGTGGAAGCGCTGACGGATCGCATGGAGCGCGAGGCGTTCGAATATATCAAGCGAATCGACGAGATGGGCGGAATGGTCAAGGCGATCGAGACCGGGTATCCGCAGCGCGAGATTGCCGAGGCCGCCTTCCACTATCAGCGCCAGCTCGAACAGGGAATCAAGACCGTGGTCGGCGTGAACAAGTATTCGGTCCCCGAAGAGTTGCCGATTCCGACCTTGAAGATCGATCCCGCGATCGAAGAGCGGCAAGTGCAGCGCGTGCGCAAGGTCAAGCGCGAGCGCGATCACGCCGCGGTCAGAGAGGCGCTAGCTAAGGTGGCTGAAGCCTGCCGATCGTCGCAGAACCTGATGGAGCCGATTTGTGAGGCGGTCAGGCGCGAAGCCACTGTCGGGGAGATTTGCGATATCTATCGAACCGAATTCGGGACCTACGAGGATCCGGGCTGGATTTAGTTATGCAAAAATTCAGAGGATCGTTGAGGGTTTGGTGCACTCTTGCGGCACTGAGTTGGTTGGTCGTTCTGGCTCGTTCTGATTTCGCATCAGCTGGCTCGGAAATAAGGCCGCGACCGGGTAGCGCATGGCGACTTGCACACGAAACGTTTGCGGCAGATAGCCAAGAAGCGTTCTCGGAAGGAGCCAGCGCTTTGCAGCTCAAGACGCCTGACTCACGAGCCCCCAGCGACATGCCTCTTACACACTGCCCCGCGGATAACCCTGCGGCTCTGAGCAAGCTTGCTTACTGGGGGCACTTGGTGACGCTTCCGGCTGGAACACGCGTAACAACAATCGGGTCCAAGCAATCTGGCGCAACGGTCGTGCGAGTGCTGGACGGCAATTTCGCCGGTAAGCTCTGGTGGCTATACCCCTTGTCTCCGGAAGAGCTCGGATTTGGTCATTAAGAGGTATCTTACCAAACACGTTTAAGCATAAGCGGCAACAGTAAGGACGCATGGCGGAAAAGAGACTCAGAATTTTAGTGGCCAAACCCGGGCTCGACGGGCACGATCGCGGGGCGAAGATAATCGCACGGGCGCTGCGCGACGGCGGCTTCGAGGTGATTTACACGGGGCTGCATCAGACCGCCGACATGATCGCCGAGGCGGCGGTGCAGGAAGACGCGGACGCGGTCGGCTTGAGTATTCTGTCGGGCGCGCACATGACGTTGTTCCCCGAAGTGATGCACCTGTTGAAAGAGAAGGGCGCAGGCGACGTGGTGGTGTTCGGAGGCGGAATCATTCCGGACGATGACGCCGCTAAGCTTAAAGAGCAGGGGGTTGCGCAAATCTTTACACCCGGCGCGTCGACCGAAGACATCATCAAGTGGGTGCGCGAGAACGTCTCGCCGCGCCCATGAACTGCTGAAGGCTAGGGACGAAGCTGTGGATTTCGAGCTTACCCAAGAGCATCAGCAGATTCGCGACACGCTCGCGAGCTTCGCCGAGCGCGAG
>DATJOQ010000030.1:0-2814 GCA_035506935.1 Binataceae bacterium (SeqCode)
TTTGGTCCACAGCTCGTCGGCTGCGGCCGAATCCCAGGTCGGAGTATGGATGCCGTTGGTGACATATTCGACCGGCACTTCTGTCTCGGGCCAACTCGGAAACAGACACTGGAAGATGCGGCGGCTGACCGCGCCATGCAATCGGCTGACGCCGTTGATAGCGCCGCTGCCGCGGATAGCGAGATACGCCATGTTGAACGGCTCGCTCTGATCGCGATAGTTTTCCCGGCCCAGCGCGAGCAGATCCTGGATGCCGATACCGAGCCGCGTCTCGGCGTATTGGCAGAGGAAGCGATCTATAAGGGACGGAGCGAATCGGTCGAATCCCGCCGCCACCGGAGTATGGGTGGTAAATAGATTACCGGCGCGGGTTACGGACAAGGCAACGTCGAATGGTTGCCCGCTATCTTCCATGAAAGTTCGCGCGCGTTCGAGCACGGCAAAGGCGGCGTGCCCTTCATTGAGATGGCAAACCTCAGGCTTGATTCCGAGCGCGCGCAAATATCTCCATCCACCAATCCCGAGCACGGTTTCCTGCGCCAGGCGCAGTTCCGGTCCGCCGCCATACAGTTCGCTGGTTACGCCGCGGTAGGCTGGCGGATTGGCGGGGTCATTGCTGTCGAGCAGATAGAGCTTCACGCGGCCAACCTGCGCCTGCCATCCTCGCAGCCATAGAGTTTGCCCTGGCAGCTGAATCTTTAACCGAACCCAGGCGCCGTCTTTGTCGCGCACCGGCGTGATCGGAAGCTGGCCGGGATCGTTGTACGGGTAGAGCTCATCCTGAACCCCGTCAGGCTGAATGATCTGGCGGAAATAGCCTTGCTGGTACAGCAATCCTACGCCGACAATCGGTATCCCCAAGTCGCTCCCCGCTTTGAGGTAGTCACCGGCGACGTTGCCGAGTCCGCCCGAATAGATTGGCAACGCTTCGCTTACCCCAAACTCCATGCTGAAAAACGCGACGCAGCTAAGCGGCGAAGCGATATGGGTATGCTGAAACCAGGCCGGGCTGTTTAGATACTGCCGCTGTTCTTCGACCAGGCTTCGAATCTGCTGGGCGAATTGTGAGTCGCGAGACAGCTCTTCGAGCTTGCTATGGGCGGTCGTCTGCAGCACTACCCACGGATTGTGTGTGAGCTCCCACAACTCGGGATCGATCGCGCTCCAAATCGAGTGAGTCGCATGACTCCAGCTATTGCGAAGATTCAGCGCCAGTTCAGAAAGATGATCGAGATTGTTTGGCGAAGGCTCGACGGACGCGAGGCTCGCCCCGGGCGTGAAAGTCTTTTCCTTCTCGACGGACGCAAGGCTTGGCTCGGGCATAAAAGCTCTCTCCTAGAGGCAAAGCTGCGCGGTGTGCCGCGCGATCATAAGGTCTTCGTTGGTGGGAATAACGCGCACGACGCACGCGCTCTGCTTCGAGCTGATCACATCTGCATGCGCCTGGTTCGCATCCGGATCGAGTCGAACGCCAAGATGCTTCAGGCCGGCGCAGACCTCATCCCTTATCGGCGCCGCTCTCTCGCCGATACCGCCGGTAAACACCAGAAGATCGAGCCCATCCAGCGCGGCCGCGAACGCGCCAATTTGCTTGCGTAATTGATAGCAGAACATCTCGATCGCGAGCGCCGCGCTGGGTTCGCTTGCTCGTTTTTCGAGCAGGGTTTTCATGTCGGAGCTGATCCCGGAAACGCCGACGAGACCTGCCTCATGGTTTACCAACTGTTCGAGGCGCCGCCCGTCGTAGTGCTTCTGATTGATCAGATAGACGATGAGCCCTGGATCCAGATCGCCGCTGCGGGTTCCCATCATGACGCCGCCGGTCGGCGTAAAGCCCATCGTAGTGTCGATCGGACGCCCGTCGCGCACCGCCGCCATGCTCGCGCCGTTTCCCAGGTGCGCGATTACTATACGGCCCGGCGCTGCGCCCCCGAGCGTGCTCATGATGTATTCGTAAGAGATTCCGTGAAAGCCGTAACGGCGCACTCCCTCGTCCCATAAGGCGTGCGGCAGCGGAAAACGCTCGGCCACTTCCGGCATCTGGCGATGGAAGTAGGTGTCGAAGCATGCAACTTGAGGCACGTCGGGGAAACGCGCGGCTGCTGCTTGAATCGCCTGAAGCTGGGCGGGGATATGGAGCGGCGCGAACGGAATCGCGCGTCGCAGAGCCTCAATGAGGTGAGGCGTAACCCGCTCGGGCGCCGAGTGATCCGGGCCGCCGTGTACCAGCCGATGGCCGATCGCGGAGGGTCGGGGAAGTTTCAGTCGTTCGATTTCCTCGAACAGGAATTCTAGCGCACTGTCAGGATCCGAGAAGTTCCGCTCGATCTTGCTCAGCATGTTGTTGGTGCCATCACGGATCCAAAGGTTCCCGCCCTCAACGCCGATCCGCTCGGCTGCGCCCTCCGCCATAAGTTCTTGGCTGCTTTTACTGCGGTCTTTGTCGAAGCGATAAAGCGCGAACTTGCGCGAGGACGAGCCGCTATTGAGGCACAGTATGATGCATGCAGAGCTCACGCCGCGCTGCCCTAACCATTCTGTCCCTTGGCCGCGAATACCTTGTCGACCAGCGCGCGTGCTTCTTCCTGGATCTGACGGAGATGATCCTCGCCGCGAAAGCTCTCGGCGTACACCTTGTACACGTCCTCGGTGCCCGAAGGCCGCACGGCGAACCATCCGTTTTCGGTTGCGACTTTCAATCCTCCAATCGCGCTGTTGTTGCCAGGCGCGTTGGTGAGAACCGCGACGATCGGTTCACCCGCGAGGGTGCGAGCGGAAATTTCCTGCGGCGTGAGGCGTTTGAGGATGTCCTTC
>DATJOQ010000031.1:0-5830 GCA_035506935.1 Binataceae bacterium (SeqCode)
GGAAATTTGAAAATCTCACTCAAATCGTACTTCTACTTCACAAGATTTGCGCTCATCGGCAATCTGTTGCGATCGTCTCCTCAAAGACGCTCGATCGGCAGTCACCCTTGCTTGGTCAAGTTGTCGATTCGCCGACAAAATTGCTTTAGTGGTTTTTTGTACAAGCCACATCGCAATATTGCAACGAATTAGTGAAGCAACTGCTTCACGGTAACTTTTTATTGCAGAATTTTCGCAATCCTTTCCATAAAGAGTTCGTGTAGCGAATCGTGGCCAATCGCCATCAATTCACTCCTAACATCTTCCGAAATAAGCTTTATGAAGTTACGACGATGCGAACAGAGCCATCGATCCCAGGTGGGGATGGAATTCTACTTTCTACGCTGCTCGCGTCGAAAGAAAGTAATCAGTTCCGGAGCTGAACGGTGTCGCACAAATACGCAACTCCATTCAACAATCTACTCAAGTGAACTTTATTGAACTTAAATTGTCAGTGATGGTCGCCACCGCCGGCGCTGAGCGCGCGCACCAGGCTGCCAACGAAAGCCTTGGCGTCGCCGAACAGCATCAGGGTCTTGTCGAGGTAGTAAAGCTCGTTGTCAATTCCAGCGAATCCAGGGCTCATGCCCCGTTTGATCACCATCACGGTTCGCGCCTTATCGACGTCAAGGATCGGCATCCCAAAGATCGGGCTGCTCTTGTCATGCCGCGCGGCGGGATTGGTGACGTCGTTCGCGCCAATCACGAGCGCCACATCGGTCTCCGCAAACTCGGGATTGGCCTCGTCCATGTCGAGCAGCTTGTCGTAGGGAACATCCGCTTCGGCGAGCAGCACGTTCATGTGACCCGGCATCCGGCCGGCTACCGGATGGATCGCGAATTTCACGTCCACGCCATGGCGCGTGAGGAGATCGTAAAGTTCGCGCACGCGATGCTGTGCCTGGGCCACCGCCATTCCGTAGCCGGGCACGATGATAACCTTGTTCGCGACCTCGAGAATCGCGGCAGCTTCTTCCGCGGTGGCCGAGCGCACTGACTTCTGCTCGACCTGGCCCGGCGCGCTTTCCTGCACTTGCCCGAAAGCTCCGAAAAGCACGTTAGTAAACGAACGATTCATCGCGCGCGACATGATCACGGATAGGATGAATCCCGAGGAGCCGTCCAAGGCGCCGGCCACGATCAGCAGCTTGCTCTCGAGCACGAAGCCCATCGCAGCGGCTGAAAGTCCAGCGTACGAATTAAGCAATGAGATAACCGTCGGCATGTCGGCGCCGCCAATCGGAATCACCATCAGGAAGCCGAAGGCCAGCGGTATCAGGACGATTAGCGGAAACAGATAGGTGGCCTCGGGATGAAGCACCAGGCGCACCGCTATCAGGACAGCAGCCGCCAGCAGCGACAGGTTGACGAAATTCTGGCCTTTATAAGTGATCGGCCGCTGCGGCAGCACCTCCTGCAGCTTGCCCGCCGCCATCAGGCTGGCGGTGAAGGTGAGCGAGCCGAGGATGACTTCGATCGCGAGCGCCGACATCGTGAAGCGGGAGATGTTCGGCGTATCCAGGTAAAACTCCGCCGTCCCCACCATCGCCGCCGCCAGCGCACCGAAGGCGTGACTGAGCGCGGTACGCTGCGGAACCGCGGTCATCGGTACCATCCCGAGCGGGACACCGATCACCGCTCCCACGACTATCCCGACCGCTATCCACTGATAGCTGACGATTCCGTGATAGAGCAGCGTGGCCGCGATCGCTATAACCATACCGATCTCGCCCGCCAGCACGCCGCGGCGCGAGGTCGCCGGCGCGCTCAGCCATTTGAGCGAGAGCACGAACAGCACGACGGCGCAGATGTACGCCAGCTCGATGATGTATCCGGTGACTTGCGCGCTCACTTGGACTTGGTCCTGCTTCCGGCATGAAACATCCGCAGCATCCGGTCGGTGATCAAAAAGCCGCCGACCACGTTGCTGACCGAGGCCGCCACCGCGAGCGTGCCGAGCACCGTCGCCAGCGTGCTGCGCTGCTCGCCCGCGATTACGATCGCGCCGACCACCGCGATCGCGTCGAGCGCGTTGGTAAGCGACATCAGGGGCGTGTGCAGCAGCGGCGACACCCGCCTGATCACCTCGAATCCGAGGAAACCCGCCAGCACCAACACGTAGATATTGGGAATCAAGTCCGCCATAACATTTTCCTCAAGACCAATTTTTCCAAGACAGATTCGCCGAAGGTGGCTTCACGATACCGCCGCCGCGGGCGCGGGCGGAGCCAGCAGGCGATGGACCACGGCGCCGTCGCGCGTGACCAGGGTGTCGCGCGTGATTTCGTCCTGCACATCGATGTTGAGCTGGCCCTCCTTCATCAGATGCAGCAGGAACGCGGTCAGATTGCGTGAATACATCTGGCTTGCGTGGTAGGGAACCGTGCTCGCCAGATTGAAATAGCCGAAGACCGTAACCCCGTGGGCGACGATCCGCTCGTTAAGCTGGGTCAGCTCACAGTTGCCGCCGCGTTCCGCCGCCAGGTCGACGATCACCGAACCTGGCGCCATACGCTTGACCATGTCGGCGGTAATCAGCAGCGGCGCGCGCTTACCCGGCACCGTGGCGGTTGAGATCACCACGTCACTGTCCGCGATCACGCGGGTAAGCAACTCGCGCTGACGGCGCAAAAAGTTTTCGTCCTGCTGCTTGGCGTAACCGCGCGGGTCCTGCGATTCGCCGGTCTCGAGCGGAAGCTCCACGTAACGCCCGCCGAGGCTCTGAATCTGCTCTTTCACCGCCGGCCGCACGTCATAGGCTGACGCCACCGCACCCAATCGCCGCGCCGTTGCGATCGCCTGCAGGCCGGCCACGCCCGCGCCCAGCACCAGCACTCGTCCAGGTGTGATCGTTCCCGCGGCGGTGGTGAGCATCGGAAAAAATCGCGGCAAGGCGTCAGCCGCGAGCAGTACCGCCTTGTAGCCGCATACCGTGGCCATCGCCGAGAGCGCGTCCATGTTTTGGCTGCGCGTGATTCGCGGCATCAGCTCGACCGAAAAAGCCGTCACGCCCTTGGCGGCGATTTCGGCCACGGTCTGCGGTGAACCCAGCGGGCGCAAAAATCCAACCAGCGCCTGGCCCGCGCGCATCAGCGGAAGATCCTCGCGCCCGGTATGATCGTTGGCGCCGTAGCACAGCACTTGAATCACCACGTCAGCAGCGGCAAAAACTTCGGCGCGAGTCGGCAGCAGCCTGGCTCCCTGCTCGGCGTAGACCGAATCGGTGTAGCCCGCCGCGAGCCCGGCTCCATCCTGCACGATCACTTCGCACTTGGCCTTGAGCAAGGCCGGAATCGAAGACGGAACCAGCGCCACGCGCCGCTCACCAGGAAAACTTTCTTTGGGAACGCCGATAATCATGATCTACATATAAGCAGTCTAACGTTCGCTTTCCTATTTCGACACAGAAACGCTTATCCTCGCGTGGATAAATTTTCCGCCCGCGGCCCACCCACGAACCCAGCCATGATGTGTTCATTCGCTTGGGTAATCTTCTGTAAAAAAATTTCTTATGAGTAATCGATCGCGGTGCGATTCTCGCGATCGCGAATCTGCGGATTTCTTGGCGCTGCAGCAGCGGTCGCCGTCGTGGTGAGCACGCGAGCACGAAGCGGCGCTGTTATGGGCGCGAGCGCAAATTAAAGAGTCTTCTGGGTTGCGGGGGAAGGATTTGAACCTTCGACCTCCGGGTTATGAGCCCGGCGAGCTACCTGACTGCTCCACCCCGCCCGAGCATAGTATCCGCGGCTCGTGCGGATGGTCAACGGCATTTACCGCACCGTGATGTCGCAAATTAAAACGCTCGCAATCGGCGTAGGGCTCGCGCCGCTCCAGTGACGCAAAAAAACCCGCCGCCCCATCAATGACTTTTTGGCGATTTACACTACTGTCTGACTAAATTTGATAGGGACGCCTGGTATTGATTTGCTACTTAGTGTAGCTTCTGCCCTCCGGCGCAAATCTTCTGGAACTGGGGGCAACGATGATTCGCTCGTCAACCCGCAACTTGCCGAAACTTGCCGCGGCCATCGCTCTCGCGCTGGTATTGAGCCTGATCGGCGCCAGCGCGCGCGCCACAACGATCGTAGTCAGCACGCTGATGGATCCGACCGGTCCGTCGGGCACCTGCAGCCTGCACGACGCGATCACTGCCGCCAACACCGGAGTTGGCACCAACAACTGCGACGCCGGTAGCGGTGACGACACGATCGAATTCAGCGTCAGCGGCACGATCACGCTGAGCGAGGCCTTGCCCTCGATCCAGAACACCTTGACCATCGACGGAAGCGGAGAATTGATTACCATCTCCGGCAACAAGCTCTTTCAGCTGATGAAGGTGCAGGGCGGCGCCACGCTGAATCTGCAATTCCTTACGCTGACAAAAGGTGTGGCCGTGTCCAGCGGCGGCGCCATCGATAACAGCGGAACGCTGACCATCACCAACTGCGCGATTTCGAACAATTCGATCGTGGGACCTCTTTCCGGCATGTCGCTGAGCGGCGCGGGGGGCGCCGTTTACAACGGCGGGACCTTGACCGTCGACAACAGCACGTTTGCAAGCAACACAGCCACCGGTGGAGGCGGCAATGGCATGGCGGGTCAGGGTATGGGCGGCGCCATCTTCAACCAAGGGACGTTGACCATCCTGAACAGCACTTTCTTGGATAATACAGCGACGGGCGGTTCCACGCTTGAGTGCGGCGGTGTCGCTTGTGAATCTATTTTTGGCGGCGGCTACGGCGGCGCGGTGTACAACGAGGAAACATTGACCGTAACCAACAGCACGTTCACGGGTAACCAGGCCAAGGGAGCTGGCGGCAGCGCGCCGGGCCAGGGCGGCGCCATTTACGGCGGATTCACCGCAACTATTAGTGCCAGCACCTTTTCCGGCAACGAAGCCAGTACGGCAGGCGGTGCGCTCTACCGCGTGAATGGCTCGACACTCAAGGTCAAGAGCAGCATCTTCACGGCGAGTATCACCAAAAACTGCTCCGGCACCCCTAGCGACCAGGGCTACAACCTGTCGGACGATGCCACCTGCCATTTTTCCGCGACCGGCAGCGCCAACAGTGTGTCGGATCTGAACCTCGACCCCAACGGCCTGCAGAACAACGGCGGGCCGACCGAAACGATAGCGCTGGAAACGGGGAGCATCGCAATCAACGCGATTCCGCCCGCTTCCTGCACTTACCTGGGTTCGCTGAATCCGTGCACCAATCCCCCCGAGCAGACTATGTCGTCCCAACTCAATTGCGATCAGCGCGATTACGGCCGGCCGGCTCCTGGCTCGAGCAACTGCGATATCGGCGCGTACGAATTCGACGCTGTGCCTCTGCCGACTCCGACGCCTACCCCAACGGCCACGGTATCGGCCACGCCGACGCCAACCATCAGCAGAACACCAACTCCAACGCCGACGCGCACAACTACAGCGACTCCAACACCGACTCGCTCGACAACCCCGACGCCGACCGCGACCTTCACGACGACGCCCACGTCGACGCCAACCATGACGACTACGGGAACTCCTACGACGTCGCCCACGGCCACACCAACCGTGTCCGCAACCGCCACCAGGACTGTTACGCCCACTACCACGACGACCGTGACAGCAACCCCGACCACGACTCCGACCGTCACCTCGACGCCGACCGTTACCGCCACTCCGACGCCGACTCTGACTGAGACGCCGACGGCAACTCCGACTCAGACCACGACGGTCACCCCGACTACCACCGCAACCCCCACTACAACGCCGACCGTCACCTCGACGCCGACCGTTACCGCCACT
>DATJOQ010000032.1:0-2405 GCA_035506935.1 Binataceae bacterium (SeqCode)
ACGATCGCGAGATCGTCGCGCAGACGATAGACCCCAGCGTCGTCGCCGGTCGCGATTCCGACCAGCAAATCAGGATGGCCACCCAAATCGAGGCGGCCCAGCACGCCCTTGAGGTCCGCCGGACCTAGCTTACCGGCTCAACCCGACGCTTTGGATCGAGCGGTTAGACGGATGATGTCCTCGCGCGACTTGTTGCCGGATTCGTTTGCCATAGCAAGATAGCTTAACGCCGCAGGCTTGATCGCCACAATCGCGGCATTCCATGCCGCCGGTTGCTTGCGCTCGCTTTGCTCGGGAGAGCCACAAGACTCGAGCGCCGCTTCGGTCGAGATGATTTCTCTATTGGGAAGGAATGAGAGACTTAACTCGACGCGCTATGGCGCAATTTGCGGGCGTCGCCGACGCGCGTGGTGACGCCCGAGTGATCGAAATAATCGAGCAGTGCGATCGAGAACTTGCGTGACGCGCCGAGCAAATCGCGATATCCGGCGGCCGTGATCTGATCGTTGCTCCTCAGATGTTCGACCAATCGTGAGCGGGCTGATTCTAGCGCGGCGGAATCGAAATACAGGTCGCTCGCGATTTTTACCACGCGGCCCTGGCGCTCGAGCGCAGCCAGCACGTTCTTGAGCTTGCCGTCCTGCGCGGCGGGCAGCTTCAGCGCCTCGGCGAGCTGCTTGAGATCGGGAGGATGAAAGCCCGCCTGTTTCAGGATGCGCTCGATGTCTGCGCCAAGCTTGCTCTCGTCGCCGCCCAGTTGCACGCGATGTGACTTGAGCCGCAGCAGATTTTCTTCGCGCACCAGCTCGGACTCGCGGCTCATCCGATCAATCAGGGCGCGAAATGCGCGCGCGCCCACGTCGTAAGGAAGCCGCGTGCGCAGCGCTTCCATCTCGAGTCCGGCAGCCAGCGGCTCGGCGCGATGGTGCGCGGCGAGCGCGTCGGTCGCGAAAAGTTTCAGCTCCTCCCATCGGCCGCGCGTGGCGAAGCCTTCCTCGTCGCCGAGCGACAATTTGATGAAGCGCGAATCCTTGAGCGTGCTTTGCACTTCCGCAAGCGGCGCATTCAGCAGTTGCGCCACGCGCAGGCTGCTGAGCGCGAAGCTGTCCTGCAGATTCAGCAGCGCTTCGATCGCCTCCGCGCCCCGCGCGTCGCTTAGCGCCGCGAGCCGTTCTCGATAAATCCCAAGCGGCTTGCGGTTGCGCCGCCCGACCGGATTCAGCACGACACCGCCTCCGATCGTGCGCTGGCTATTTTCATTGCGCAGCACGAAGCGATCGCCGATCAGCACGGCGATCGGCTCTTGCAAAACAATTTGTGCCAGCCCTGCCTGCTTGACCGGAATCTCGCTCGATTCCTCGAGCACGATCACGCGGCCGAGCGCTTCGACGGTTCCCGCGAACAATCGGATGCGATCGTTGGTCTTGAGCGGGCGCTTCGCCGCCGGCCGAATCTCGACCCGCGCGTCGATACGCTCGGTGCTGATATCGAGCCGCTCGTCGGCCAGAACGTCGCCGCGTTTGGGCTCATCCCCGGTCAGATTCAACGCAACGCGCTGGCATAGGCCGGCATGCTCGACCGGCTGCGAGTGAACCTGGATCGAACGCACGCGCACCTCGCCGCCGCCGGGCAGGATACGAAGTTTCTGGCCCACGCGCACCTCCGCGCCCATCGCGGTGCCGGTCACCACCGTGCCGTGTCCTTTGATCACGAAGGCGCGATCGAGCGGAAGCCGGAACAGGCCGGTTGCGCGCCGCGCCTCGAAGCCTTCGAGCTGACGCGCGATCTCGGCGCGCAATTCATCGAGTCCGGCGCCGGTGAGCGACGACACCGGGATTGCCGGCGCGTTCTCGAGCGTGGTGCCATCTGCCAGGATCGCGATCTCCTCGCGCACTTCGTTCAGACGTTGCGGACTCGCGAGATCGGCCTTGGTGATCACGAAGATTCCGCGCCGCACGCCAAGCAGATGCAGGATGTCGAGATGCTCCTCGCTTTGCGGCATCACGCCGTCGTCAGCCGCCACCGTGAACAGCACCAGGTCGATACCGTGAGCACCGGCCAGCATGTTACCGATGAAGCGCTCATGTCCGGGAACGTCGACCACGCCGGCGCGCGTGCCGTCGGGAAGCGCGAGATAGGCAAATCCAAGATCGATCGAGATTCCGCGCTCCTTTTCTTCCTTGAGGCGGTCGGTATCCTGGCCGGTCAGCGCCTTGATTAGAGCGGTCTTGCCGTGATCGATATGACCGGCGGTTCCGATGATCGCGTGGGTCACCGATGCTGCCATCGAGCAGAGCTTACACCCGACCCGTTTATCGCCCAAAGCAAGAAATGAGGTGCCAGGCACTGTACGCCCGCCGCGACCAGCGCTAACTATCAATCGTCGGTGTTCATTGATCGGCGCT
>DATJOQ010000033.1:0-7349 GCA_035506935.1 Binataceae bacterium (SeqCode)
ACCTCTGTTTGGGCAAGACCATTACACACCCGGACGGGAAGTCGATGGGGCCGTCGGAACCTACTACGATTTCGGCCACGTCGGCATGCTCAGCGAACTGGCTCCGATGCTAACGTTTCTCGCTTCTGACCGCACGCGTGATACAGGGTCAAACGCGGATCCTGGCGACTCAGGCTATACCCGTTTTCTGCTTGCTCCAGGCGGCGAGATCAAGTGGGGAATCATTCGCGCATACGCTGACATTGAGTTCCCAATTTTCCAAAACATGAGGGGTTATCAGCTCACTGCACCCTTCGCCACAAAAGTAATTATGAGTTACAGCTTCTAGAAAGATGAAACCCCGTGTCCTGCGCACTGCATTGGGCTTATTTTTCACTGCTGCGGGCGTCGCGCTGGCCATATATGATGGCGGCGTGGCGCTCGCGGCCGCAGTTGTGGATCAGGCGACCCCAGCATTAGTCGTACAGGAGCTGAACGGTCAAGATTTCGACATAGCCAAGCTGCGCGGGAAGGTGGTAATTATAAATTTCTGGGCGACTTGGTGTCCGCCATGTCGGAAAGAGATTCCGGCCTTGGATGCATTCTACAAGCGCTATCATGCCAAAGGTGTCGAGCTGATTGGCCTAAGCGCTGATCGCTCGCGCGATCGATCCGCGGTCATCAAGATGATGCAATCCGTCGATTATCCGGTGGCCATGTTGGACGATGCGACCGTGAACGGCTTCGGTACCCCCAGCGTCCTGCCCACAACCTACATCGTCGACGCCCGCGGTATCGTTCGTTCGAAGCTGACCGACACGGAAGTTGTAACGGAACAGAGCCTGGCCAAGATGGTGCTTCCGTTGCTGCCGGAGCGGACCGTGACCCAGGGCTCAATGCCATGACGCGAACGCAGCACCTCGGCGGTTGCCGGAAACTCGAGATGAGCACGCTCGCGCTCGCTACCATGCTTCTCGGCGGATGCGCGAGCATCACGTCGCATACCTCCAATTCCGCAATGAACCATCTCGAGCAAGCGAATCACAAAATCGACGCGAGCGAAGCGCGATGCGTCAGCGAGGCTGAGACCTCGAGCAACTGGCAGATAGAAAACTTGGCGAGCGGCCTCGACAGCCTCGCTGATCCGCAGATAAGCAGCTTAACCGAACAGCGGGATCGCATGATCGCCGCGTGCAAGTCGATCGCGACTCAAAAAAGAGAAGCGTTGGCTTCCAATGAACGCGCCGAATACCAGGCACACGGGGACGCAGAGCGTAATCACCTGCCTTTGATAATGATCATGGCGGGTTCAGGACCTCATTGAGAGAGACACGAGGAAAATGGAAATGTATTCGCGAAAAAAAGTATCGATCGGAATAACCATCTCTGCAGCGATGATCTTCGTCTTTACGGTGGCGGGATGCCATGGAAGTACCCAAGACGCGGGCGAGCGGGCGGGCTTCGCGGTGCGCGATACTTCCAACTGCTTTCCCGAGGCCACGCTGCTCGACGCTCATGGGCAAAAAGTTTCTCTTGCCACATTGAAGGGCACGCCGGTGCTGTTCGATTTTATTTACACGTCTTGTCCGGGAGAGTGCCTGCTGCTGACCCAGCACATGAAGCGGATCGCGGACCTGCTTGGTCCGGCGCTCGGAACCAAAGTACGCATGGTCTCGGTAACCGTGGATCCCGAGCACGATCAACCGCCTCAGCTGCTCAGCTACGCGCGCAATCAAGGCGCGGACGTCAACGGTTGGCTGTTCCTCACGGGAACGCCGAAGCAAATCGATGAGATAATGGCACGATTCAATTTGATCCGCGCGCGGGAAGCCGACGGAACCGTTGATCACGTGCCTGAATTCTTCCTGGTTGATGCGAACGGCCACGCCCTGCTCCAGTATGTCGGCGAGAAGGCCGATCCCGAGCGGGTCGCAAAGGATCTGCATGACGCGGCTGCGGGGCAAGCGGTTACGACCAGCGACGGTGCGAAGGTAGCTGTGACTTCCTAGGCTCAGCATATGGGTGCGCGACGAGCATCGATCGGCCTGCTGGCCGGCTTGGCGTGTATTTCGGGCCTTGCGCTATGGGTTGCGCGAATCCATAGCCGAGTTCCAATCGCGCCTGGGCTAAAAATCGAAGCAGTCGCCCATCAGTGGTGGTGGGAGTTCGACTATCCCTCACTCAACGTCAAGACCAGCAATGTTTTATATTTGCCGAGCGATAGCGACGTCGAGCTCAAACTGGCGTCCGCGGACGTGATCCATAGTTTCTGGATTATGGGGATGCAGGACCCGGTGGAGATCGTGCCGGGCAAGCCTCAGCTGCTCGACCTGACGATCAAGTCGCCAGGCGAGCTCGACGGCAACTGCGACTCGGGATGCGGTTGCGCGAAGGTCTGCATGCGCTTTCGGGTGCTGACTCGCACTCCGGCAGAGTTCAAGCGATGGGCCGCCGGCGCGCGGCTGACCCGTGCGGAATTCAAACCGCCGCCGCGCGCTGATACACCCGCGTGTGCTGTCGACAGCGGTCACGACGGTCACGCGGATCACGTTCGAGCTAATCATTTGCAGAGCTTGCTCGACGCGGATTCACTGCCCAGTCATAGGGCTCTCCCGACTCACCGCTAGAGGATGGCTGCTAATTCGGCTGAACGTCCGAGTAGTGAAAGTCTTTTTTGACTTGCGCGGCGGCGAGAGGTTTTCCGTCGACCTCGACGTAAGGATAGATCAAAAAGTTCAGCGGCTCTCCGTGCTGGCGCGGATTCATGATCAGATCCCGTCCGCTTGTGAAGCCAACCCGATCGGCGTCTAGGTGGCCGAAATAGTAGTCACGACGCTCCGGATGCTTCCATGCTTCCGAAGCGTCTACCGGAACCCACTGTCCGCCCGAATAAAATTCCGCCCAGCAATGGTAACCCGGAATCTCACCTGAGCCGGCCGGGCCTAATGGAAAGCCGATGGTGAAGCGCGCCGGAATGCCGCGAGAGCGAGCGATCGCAATAAACAGGGAATGGAAGTCTGTGCAGTTGCCCTTCTTGACGTCGCAGGCGTAGATCGCATCACCGCGGCCCCATCCGGTTCCGCTTTTGTCGTACTTCATCGTAGCGACTACGTAATTGTAGATTGCGCGCGCCTGCTCGTAAGGAGGCGCCGACGTGTGGCCGACCGTCGCGCTCACCTCCGTGATTTTGCCGCCCGTCGGAACCAAATTGTCGGGACGAAGGTATTTCGACTTGTCTCCGTCTGCAGCTTCCGAACCATTTTGTGCTTTTAAAAGATCCGCGGACTGTTCCGTCCTATGGACCTGAAAGCTGACCGTGATCGGTATCGATGCCGGCAAAGGCGCGGTCGCCTTGAAGTACGCGATCGAATTTCCGTCCGCGCCCTGCGCAATCTTCTCCACGTGCATCGGACTTTCGATCGAAAGCCCGCTCACGCTCTGGGACTTATCTTTGCGTGGCAACGGAACCCAGACCTCGATCACACGCGCAGACTTCTCGATACCGCTTATTTCGGCGTGATAGGTGAATTCTACATCGCGGACTCTGTCGGGTCCTTCTGCTGGTTGAGCTGCGATAATCGGGGACGCAGCAGCCGCAATCGCGAGTAAGAAAGTTCCAAGCGCAATTGATTTGATTATTTGGCGAATAGTCATCGGGTTATTTAACGAAGGCTTAGAAGCAATCTACCATTTAGCGACGGTATCTAATTATGCTCGCTAGTTTATTACCTGTAGTTGTCGCAGCAGCGGCATGATCTCGCGCTCGAATCGTATCGTATCTTCGTAATAGGAAAGAAACTCCATCAGGATACCATCGATTCCGGAGTGATATAATCGCGCGAGCTTTTCTGCCACCTGTTCGCGACTTCCCACGATCGGCAGTGCCCCGCCTCCGAGCGCCAGCATCTCGAATGTGAATTGATTGAACGAACCGCTTTCTAGATTCAGTCCGGCGGCCCAGTTCTTCACCGCCTCCAAATCCATCTGATCGATTATCCGGCGTCGTTCCGCTTCGGCTTCGCGTTCGGTGTCGCGCCAGATCACGAATGGATAGGCGGCACACTGTACTTTGCGCCCGTATCCGCGCGCGCGCTCTTTTATGTCGCTGGTAACCGCGTGTGTGCCTTCGAGCGAACCGAGGCTGATGAATGCCCAATCGCATAGCCGCGCGACCATTTCGCAGGCCTCTTTCGAAACACCGGCGTTCGCGATCGGCGGATGCGGCTTCTGTACCGGCTGCGGCATCACGTGTCCGCCGGTAATGTGATACCACGGCGATTCGTAGTTGAACGTGCCGGGCTCGGTGGTCCACAATCCCTTCAGAATTTCGATGTAAGCATTGGTGCGGCGGTAGCGCTCGTCGTGCGGAATCACTTCGATGCCCATCATTCCGAACTCGCGCGTGCTCCAGCCGCTCACCACGTTCAGGCCCCATCGTCCGTTACTGATGTGATCGATCGTGGCGCCCATCTTGGCGGTCAATACCGGATGGAAAACCGGCACGTGAACCGTCGAAAAAATCCGGATGCGCTTGGTGATGGACAGCAGCGCGGTGGCCCAGGTCATGGTCTCCAACGAAATCCCCAGGTAATCGGTCTTGCCGCCGAAACCGCGCCATTTGGCGACCGGAAATAGAAAATCAAAGCCGCTCTGCTCCGCCGCTTTGGCGATTCGCGCGTTAGATTCGTAAGTCCAGTCGTTCGGATCAGGCTTGTAGCTGCTAATCGAGTAACCATAACTGCAATTGGGCATGAAGATGCCTAGTTGCAATGGCAATCGCGGCTCGTCACGGTGCATCAATTCCGTCCTCGCGTCGATGGTCTGATCGAGTTATTACACAAATCAGTGCGCTTTCGCACGGCGTCGCGGACCATTCAAGTTTATCAGCGCGGGATCACTGGAAGATCGATACGCGACGGATAGGCAGCGGTGCGTGCGAAGCGCAGCGTGGGAGCGTTGCCCGGAAAAATCGGGAAATGATCCTTGTCCGCTCCCGCGATCGCAAGCCGAATCGAATGACCGCTCCGAAACAGGTAAGAAGTGGGATACAAATCGAATTTGAGCTCGGCGGTTTCGCCCGACACCAGCGGTTCACGGTCCTTGCGCAAAAGGCTGTGGCACGGAACGACCGCATAGAAAGGCCTGTTGCCGCTGCACAGCTTGCGATCAATCGCACGAAGCGCGCCTTCAGTGACGTATGTCACCGTGCCCTCTGGCGCCACATCTTCGAGATAGGCGAAGAACTCGCCATCATCGGCGGTTGACGTCACATAAAATATAACCACGGGATGACCTGTGACTTCTGTGTCGGTCGTAAGCGCAGGGGTCTGATAGATGAGCAGCTTTTTATCGCCCTCAGCCCGATCGCCGTAATCGAGCGTCGACGAGCCGCCAGAGAATTCACCGCCCACCAGCGGCTCCCATCGCGTGTGATGTCCGGTGCCGGCAGTATTGTCGACGACGTAAGTATCCGACGCGTTGATTGCCTCAGGCATGGCTCGCGTCAACGTGTGATCAGAACCGAGATACCATGAGTACATCTGCTGGCGCGGCAGCGGCCACCGGTCAGCGCTTTTCCACTTCTCCTCCGCCATCGTGTAGTAAGTGACGCGCGGCTCCTCCAGCACGCCGTTGGCGATTCCTTTCAGTTCGTAATCGAAGAACCGGAGCAACTCGGCGTTGTCGTCGAAACGCTCGCCGGTTTCGATATTGCGCATCACGGCGTGAATCCAGGGACCGAGCACGATCTTCTGCGGATTCGAGAGGTCAAGAAAACGCTGAACCGCGCTGCGGCAGGTCGGCCCGTCGTACCATCCGTCGAGGTTGTAAATCGCCGCCGCGGACGCTTCGATTTCAGTTTTATACCGTGCAGGATTGGATAGCTCGATCACACCACCGCCTGAATTGAACACGGCTTCCATATGATCGTGCACGGCGGGGGCGAAACCACTGGCCGCAGCGGCAAGATTATCGGGTATGTCATCACGAAACGTCACGTGCCCAAGAAATTTCGCGACGTTGACGTTGTCGTGTTGCGCGACAGCCTGACGAAGCATCGCACCATCAGGATCGGCATCGACCGGCGCAATCCCCTTGATAAATAGCGGAACGTACCACTTGTACTGACTCATTTCGCCCACCGCGTTGTGGTCGATGATGTCGTCGATTCGCGCCCATCGCGGGATTAGCCACGAGAGATAAATTCCGCCCGGAAACGTCTCCGCGGTGTAAGTGTCCCACCACGCAAAGCTGAGAGCGGCCGCCTTGACGGCCGGATTGCGCTTGGTGAGAAGCATTTCCGCTGAGACGCCGGCGTACGAGGTGCCATAAGTTCCGACTTCGCCGTTCGACCAGGGCTGATGCACGATCCAATTCACGATATCGTCGCCGTCTTCGATTTCGTCAGGCGACCAGGGATATGGGATGTTTCCGAACGACGCGGCGGAACCGCGCACGTCGGTTTCGACCCACGCGTAACCGTGGGTCACAAACAGCTTGACGCGACCGGAAATCGGCAAAAAGAACCATCGAAACGGCGCTCGTGGTTCGATCATGCGGCCGTAACGATTTTGCATCAGGATAGTTGGCAGCCTCCTGCCGGCGCCGAGCCCGCGCGGCAGATACAGGTCGGTTGCGATCTTCACCCCGTCTCGCATTGGCAGATAAAAGGAGGAGCGTGTGATCGCGCTGAACTCCGCCTGACTGTATCCGGAATATCGACCGGGCGAACTTTCTTTGGAACCGACAGACGCATGATTCGCGAGAAGCGAGCAGGCGGTGGCGGCAAGAACTATCGCTATCGCGGCCAGCAGTACGACTTTACAAACCGACATAACATCGAGGCCGATTCATACGGACGCCGTCCAGCATCGCGTGAATCGTAGACAACGGCTCTATTTGAAGATTGAACTTTGCGATTCGCGAAGTTAAGCTCTGGCCACTGTCCTTGTTCCGGGACGCAATCTCCCATTCGCCCAGGTCCGCACCGCCTGAAGCGTCGCGGCGGTGAAATTAACTCGCCGCAGACGGCATGGCGCCGATCCGCGACGAGGTTTTGCCGAACGCCCAGGCAATCGCCGGCGATGGAGGTTTGCGATGTCATCCCGACGTTTTTGGTTGAAGGTCGTTCTCGCTGACGCAAAACCAAGGCGACGCAGCGTGTCGCTTGCGATTACGCTCGCGGTTCTACTTGCATCATGCGGCACGCAGCAACCAACTGATTCGCAGAGCTCACCCGCAGACGACGCGACGAAACTCGCACAATCGACGACGACTGAAACTCGAACTTCATCCGCGGCCAGCAGTTCGGAGGCTGAAAAGAAGCCGGTAAAATCACTGCCTCCCGCGATCACGATCGAAGCGTCTTCGCC
>DATJOQ010000034.1:0-3322 GCA_035506935.1 Binataceae bacterium (SeqCode)
TTCACCTTGGTGTCGGGGGCGGCGGTGAGAAACTGCGCCAGCCGGATGAAAGTCTGGTCGTCGACTCCGCGAACCATCTTCAGGTCGGCAATGGTCGGGATAGGGCCGTTGCGCGGTTCATACGGCGGCATCAGGCCGAGATAATAATCGGATTCGGCGCCGCCCTGGGTCAGCGAGGAGTCTGGATCGATCCAGTCTATAAGTGCGGGCACGATCTCAGGATTGACGTTGATCAGCTCGAACAGGCGCGCGAGGGTGGCGGCGAAAGTGGCGTTCGGACTGCCGTTGTTGGCATTGATAAGCTGATTAATGTTCAGCTTGCGGGTTTCGTCGACAATCGTGACCGAGGCTGTGCCGCCCCCGACCGGAAGTGGCGGGAAGGGGCTGGCCCACATTTCGTCGAGACCGTCGTACGGGGTTTTGGAGAGAGCGTCGTTACGCGCGTCTTGCGCCAGCAGGCCAAGCCCGACCTGAATACCCGAGCGTGCCAGATAATCGGCGCGCAGCTCGTTCATTTGGTTCGCCGCGGCCCGATAGCCGGCGGTGGCCGAATAGGCGAAATCCATCACCAGGACGGTGAGCAGCGTAACCGCCATCAGCGCGGCGAGCATCGCCATTCCGCGCTCATCTTTCACGGGTCGTTTCATCGCAACACGAACGCCATCGGTATCGCGACGGAGGTTGAGAAATTTACTGGCCGGCCGCCCGGAGCCATCAGTGACAGATCGAGCGAGATCGCCATCGGCAAGGTCTGCCCCGGCGGCATGCTGCGCGAGTCCCAGCTTTCCTGCCATCGCTGGCCGTCGAAATAGCGTATATGCAATCCGAGCACGTTGTCCGCCATTGCCATCGGTGGCAATCCCATCTTGGTTTGCGTAAGCAGCGCGCTTTCCTGGCTGCGCATCAACACGAACCATCCGCGATGGTCCGGGTTGTTCTGAGCCGAGTAAGCGACCAGCTCTTCGGTGCCGATTCCATTTAGTGAACGGCGATGGTTCACATCGAGCGTGGAGAAGGTGATGCTGTCGAGTGCGGTGCCGCCCATCTTGTTGGCCTGACCAATCAGCAGGGTTTTGCTCGGGATGAGCGGGGTCTGGACGATCCCGCGAATTTCCTTGCTGAGCTGCCACATGATCGCGCGGCCTTCCTGATCGGCCGTCAGGCGATTCTCGCCGTGCACCTTGCTGCCCGCCACTGCGGCGAAGGTCTGATAGACCATGATCATCACCAGCGCGAGCAATCCGATGGCGAGTGAAAGCTCGATCAAGGTGAAGCCGCGCTGCGCGTATTTGAACTTGCGCAACGTCATTGGGTCTGCCCTTCTTCGGGAGGAATCGGGCTGTGCATGAACTCGATGAGATCGAAGGTTTTGGTCAAGCGCGGACCGAACGCGACCCGCACGGTTACCTTGCGAACGTCGGGAAACAAGGCCGTCGCTTCGACCGCGCGGTACCATCGAAAATTCGGATACTCACCAGGATGCATTTTCTGAAAGTCGCCACGGGTCTGACCGAGCGCGGGAAAGCGCTCGAGCTCGGCCTCGGTCATGATCTCTTGAGCGAGTAATGCGGCGCGAGTGACATCCTGCCCGCGGATGACGCTAAGCAGGCTCTGATGCTGCAAACCGAGCAAGGCCACCACAGCAGTCGCGATAATCGCCACCGCGAGCATCACCTCGATCAGAGTGAAGCCGCGGCGACTACCGAATCTCGATCCCACGCAGGAGTTCGAGATTCGCAATTCGTCGGACCAAGTCATTGTCCCGCCCGCCGCCGCGACGTGGCGTCGTATTCGCCGCGCACGATCGCGACGCGGCCCGTCAACGGGTTGATTGCGAGCGAAAACAGATCGCCCCATTCGTCATCGATATGGATCAAAGTCGCGTCGCCGTAGCCCTCGGGATAAAAATTGCAGCTTATCGTACCCTTCGACACCGTACCGATATCGGCCACTGTGACATCGCGCAGCCGTACCCCCGGCGGCAATGCTATCGGCGCGGCGCCGGGTGCGCTGTCAGCCCCGAACATCGGCAGTGGAGCGTATGGATCCAACTGAGAGACGAAGTAGCGATTTTTATCCAGATCGAAGGTCAGCCGCACCACCAGCTTGTCCGCCGCGGCCTGGTCGGAAGCAAACGTGATACGCCCGGCCAGCCTGCGAACCTCGGTCTTGAGCCGCATCACGCGAAGACCGCTCAGATGAGGCATCAACACCGTCGCCATCAAGCCGATAATGAACACCACCACCGCCATTTCGATCAGGGTAAAACCTGCCGAAGTCGAACGGCTCAAGCGGCAAGCCCGCGGTCTGAGGGATCGAACCACGACCTACATCTGGCTCGCGTCAATTTCGGTGCCCTGACCCCCCTCCTGCCCACCTGCGCCGAACGATTTTAGCGCGTAGCTGTTGCCGTCGCTCTGGTAGAAGTACTGATTACCCCACGGGTCGATCGGGACGCGCGAGATATAGCCGCCGCTTTCGTAGTTCTGCGGAACCCTACCGCTGGTTGGAGGAGTAACCAGGGCCTGCAACCCCTGGTCGCTGGTGGGATAGGAACCATTGTCCATGTAGTAGCGATCGAGCGCGGTTTTGAATCCGGCGATATCGGCCATCGCTTTAGTGCGCTTGGCTTTGTCGGTCGCGCCGCGCAAATTTTGCACGACGAGAGTGGCCAACAACCCCAGGATCATGATTACTACCATGATCTCGATCAGAGTGAAGCCCGCGTCCGCTTTGCGCTTTCGTAGCATCTTTAAAGTTCCTCCTCCGCCGGTGTCACTGCACCAACTGGTTCAGTTGGAAAATAGGCAGCAACACCGCGAGAATCATGAACACTATCATACCGGCCATCATCAGGGTCATCAGAGGCTCGAGCAGGGTGGTCATCTGCGACAGCGATTGCGCCACCTCACGCTCATAGCTGTCGGCCGCCCGCTCCAGCATCGACTCGAGCTGGCCCGAGCGCTCGCCGACCTTGATCATCTCGATCAGCATCGGAGGGAACAAGCCGCATCGCGCCAGGGTTTGCCCCATCCCGTGACCTTCGCGGATTTCATCGCGGCTCTTCTCGATCGCGTCTTCCAAGAGAGTGTTGGTGACGATCAATCTGACCGCGGCGAGCGCCGGCAGCACCTGCACGCCGCTGGCGAGAAGCGTTGCCAGGGTGCGGGCGAAGCGCGCCGTGATGATCTTGGTGACCGTGGTGCCGATATAAGGCACGCGCAGCAGCCACTTATCGTAGATGGCGCGGCCAGCGGGCCTGCTGAGGGCCACTGTTATTCCGCCGATCAGGCCGACGAGTCCGCATATCAGCAGCCACCAA
>DATJOQ010000035.1:0-2615 GCA_035506935.1 Binataceae bacterium (SeqCode)
ACGCTGCCCAAAACCGAATTCAAGGCTCGCCGCGTGATCGATCGCCGTCAACCCGCCTGAAGAGATGCGCAAAGTGAGACGATAGCATCATGCGAACCGCGGAACGCGATACGTTACTGGTGGTGCTGGCGATTACTTCAGGCGCGGCTGACGCGTGGAGTTATGTCGGACTCGGGCACGCTTTTGTCGCAAACATGACCGGCAACACGGTGCTGCTTGGAATTTCCGTCTTCAATCCCGAGCATGACTTTCTCCATCCGCTGATCGCGCTGGCCTGCTATGCGACCGGCGTCGCGTGCGGATCGTTTCTCACGCGCAGGGTAAGACCGGGCCACATTTGGTCGCGGTCCACATCCAAAGTGCTGCTCGTGGAATTTTTGATGCTGGCCGGCGCGGAACTGGCGTGGCTCGCGGTCGGAGGAACACCGAGCGCGCTTCTGAGATGTGTAATTCTGGCTTGCGTTGCAATCGGAATCGGACTTCAAAGCGGAGCGCTGCTGCCGCTCAAGCTCCCCGGCATCATCACAACCTACATCACCGGTACCTGGACGACGCTCATTAGCGGACTCGCGCTGATGCTGGGCAGCCGCGAACGCCTGCCCCCGAACAAGGAAAACTTCGAAGAGCGGCTCTTGATCCAGATCGTTTTCATCGGCATCTACTTTCTTTCCGCCGTGACGACCGTGTTCGTTTTCCAGTACAGGCCGACGATGACGGGAGCAATTCCGGCAACGCCGATTTTGCTGGTCGCAATCTATGGCCTACTGCGCGGCTGAACTGATTCAGTGGCTTAGGCAGTTCGGTGAACTCCGATCCATCGCGCGAACGCGTCGACGAAATTTTTCAGGAATTTGCGCGTATCATCGTTGGTGAGATTTCCGTCCTTGTCGAACAGCTTCGCCGCGCCCGCGATAGTTGGCGCGATTACTCTTCGTTATAGCGCACGTATTGAAAATCGAGCGGCCTGCCGTCGATACCACGGGGCGGCGGCGCGATCCAATTGGCGAACGCGCCCGCTTCAAGAACCGGGCGTGTCATCAGCGAGCGCACATACGTGCGGTCGCTGTCCGACGGCAGCAGCTCGCGCATCGCGCGCGAGAATTCGTCGTCGCTGAGCAAATCACCGCGAACATCGAAGCGCGCTCCGGCGCAAACACCAACTTTCCGATTGAAGCGCGGTGAGGGCAGCGCGAGCTTCATTCCGAGGCCGTCGAGATGGCGGTTCCAGCGCGCGACAACCTTTTCACAATCGGCAGTATAGGATTCGCGCACGCTCCGATTCACTGCCAAACGCGGCGGAACTTCCTTCTCGATCAAATTTCCATTTTCGAGCGCCTCAACCTTGGTCGCGCCTTCAAGAAGGCGATGGTCGGTGAATTGCTGTTCTTTGGGACGGCCCTTCAAACCCGCGGCGAAATAATTGGCGGCGTTGGTCGAAATCTCGGAGCCGAAAAGATCCAGCGAGGCCGAGTACCAAAGGTTCAGATAACGCTGGATGGTCGCGAGATCGAGCACTCCATGCGCGCGCGGATCTTTGCCCTCGCGCATCAGCTCGGCCGAGCGCTGCACCATCCGGGCGACGCCGGTCTCACCCACGAACATATGATGCGCTTCCTCGGTCAGCATGAAGCGGCAGGTGCGCGCGAGCGGATCGAATCCAGATTCCGCAAGCGCCAGTAGCTGAAACTTGCCGTCGCGATCGGTGAAGGTCGTAAACATGAAGAACGACAGCCAATCGTCAATAGGATAATTGAAGGCTTCGAGAATCCGCGGCTTGTCGGCGTCGCCCGAGCGCCGTTGCAAGAGCGCCTGCGCTTCCTCGCGGCCATCGCGGCCGAAGTAGCGATGGAGCAGATAGACCATCGCCCACAGATGACGCCCCTCCTCGACGTTGACCTGAAACAGATTGCGCAGGTCATAGAGCGACGGACAGGAGCGTCCGAGCCTGGATTGCTGCTCAACCGAAGCGGGCTCGGTGTCGCCTTGCGTGACGATCAGTCGGCGCAGCGCGTTTCGATGCTCGCCGGGCACCTCCTGCCACACCGGCTCGCCGAGATTATCGCCGAAGCCGATTTTGTGGTCGGGAACGATCGGCTCGAGAAAAATTCCCCATCGATAGTCGGGCATCCGCACGTGTGCGAAATGAGCCCATCCGCTGGCCTCGACCGAAACCGCGGTGCGTAGATAAACGTCGGAGGCCTGAAAGCCATGCGGACCGACGTCGCGCCACCATGCGAGAAACTCCGGCTGCCATTGTTCGAGCGCGCGCTGCAGGCGCTTGTCGGAAGACAAGTCGACATTGTTGGGAATTTTCTCGTTGAGGTTAACGCTGGTCATCTAGGTCCTCGCGAAGTCGAATTCAGGACGTGCACCGGTTTTTCCGTACAGCGTGAGCGCGCCTTTTTCGCCGGTCGCGTTGCGGCGCGTGAAAATCCAGTTCTGCCACGCCGACAATCTGCCGAAGATCTTGGTCTCCATGGTTTCGGGACCAACAAAACGCAGATTCGCCTCCATCGCGGTGAGCGCGTCAGGACTCATCGCGGCGCGCTCCTCGACCGCCAGCCTGATCTCATCTTCCCAGTCTATCTCGTCGGGCGCGAACGTGATCAGTCCGG
>DATJOQ010000036.1:0-5878 GCA_035506935.1 Binataceae bacterium (SeqCode)
TGCCCAAAAATACAATCCGATCTTTCAGCAAACGCGAGTAGATATCGTACGCCCGCTCGCCGCGGCCAGTCTGTTCAACAACGATCGGTACAAGGCTACTCATAAAACGACCGGCGCGGTCACGCTCCTCATACCCACTCACTTGCCCACACACCCAGTCCCGATTGTAACCAAGTTGAAAAATTCGGGCAACCTTGCGGCGACGTTAGCGACGCAAAAACCGCGCTGCTGCACGGCTTCGCGCTGTTCTCCGTCTTTTCGCACACTCAATGCCAAAGCAACGTCTTGTCCTTGGCACTGCTTCCCCCGACTACGCACCCGGCTCAGGACTCTCTTTTTCCGGCGCGGGTTCTTCAGCGTCTTCGAACTGCGCGCGATCAAGAAGCAAACGTAAGGTCTTTTCCCTGCGCATCGACTGTTTCAGTGCCGCAAGATTTTCCGGCTCGGCATAGAAACGCGCGGTACGTTCGCGCTCGCCGCTCTGCGTCACTTGCCGCGCGACGCGCTCGGCGACTTCATCGTCGCTGATCTCAACTTTCTCCTGCTCCGCCAGCGCGTCGACGATCAACGCGCTGCGCGCGCGCTTCTCCGCCCGCGGCCCGAACTCCTCGCGACTCTGATGGGCGCGCTCGATCGCCTGCTCGCGTGGCATCCCGCTCGCCTGCAGCATCGCGGCCATCTCCGCCTCCATCGACTGGCGCTCGCGCGCTACCAGCGATTCGGGCACCTCAACCGGATTGCGCTCGATCACGATATCGAGCAGGCCCTGGCGCACACGGGCGTCGGCCTCCTCGCGCGCATGTTCGAGCAGCCGCTCGCGCAGCTTGCCACGAAGCTCGTCGAGCGTCTGGCATTCGCCATGATCCTTGGCGAACTCGTCGTCGAGCGCAGGCAGTTCGCGGCGGAAGATCTCCTTCACCAGCACCCGCCACTCGACCGTCTTGCCGGCCAATTCGCGCTCCTGGTATTCGGCGTTGTAGCTCCTGACCTTATGCACCGGCGTGCCGACTGCGGCGCCGATCATGACTTCGTGCAGCCCGTGCTGGAGGCTTTGGTCCGACACTTCCAATAATCGCGCCTCGGTTTTGCTGCCGGGGATCGCCTTGCCGTCTTCGAAGCCCTCGATCTCGGCGATTACCAGGTCGCCCGCTTCGACCACGTTGCGATCGGTCACCTTCTTGAGCGGCGCCAGTCGTTCGCGTAGTCGCTGCAGCGCTTCCTCCACGTCCTGGTCGCTAACCTCGATCTTCGGGCGCGGAACCTTGAGCTCCTGATAATCCTTGATCTCCAGCTCCGGCTTGACGTCGAACACCGCGCTGAAGCGCAGGGTCTTGGCCAGATCGGTTTCCTCGGTCACGATTTCCGGCGCCGCCACCGGCTTGAATTCGTTCTCGGCCAGCACCTTCTCGGTCGATTCCTTGATCAGCTTCTGGATCACGTCGCTGCGAATCTGATCGCCGAAAAACCGCTCGAGCAACTGCCGCGGAGCGTGTCCGGGACGAAAGCCCTTCAGATGAACCGTGCGGCGAAGCTCGTTGTAGGAGCGATCCAGCTCGCGATTGATCTCGTCAGGCTCGAGTTCGATGGTTACTTTGCGTCTTAGCGCGGAGGCGTTTTCAATATTGATATTCATGGTTATTAGGTTGATGAGCTAAACACAGGCCGGTAAGGCGATCAATCACCAGCATAGCAGGAGCGGCATCGTTTTTGGCGCTCTGCTAATCTGGGAACTCGAAGTTTCGCGCGCTAGACAATATTTGTCAGAAAACCTAAGCTTGGCCGGTTGTAATCGATGCTTAAGCCAGCCGTGTGGGGGTGCTCGAAACATGCGGTTGAAGTCGGATCAAAAACCATCATAGGAGACGGTAGCGGATGAGTGAATCGAGTATTGCACTGCCCAGCCTGACCAGCGGGCAAATGATTATCCTTTGGCTGGTATTGCTCTCAGCGCTGATTTCGCTGGGCTACGGGCTCTACTTAGTGCGAATCGTGCTTGCCGCCAGCCCTGGCGCCAAAGCTCTCACCGACGTCTCTGACGCCATCGAAGAGGGCGCGATGGCGTATCTGCGCCGCCAGGTTCGAACCATGCGATGGTTCGTGGCGGTGATTTTTATCGGTTTGTTCCTGATGTATCGTCACGTTTACCAGGGATGGGCCTTGCCGATCGGCATCTCGGTCGCTTTCCTGATGGGCGTCAGCGCTTCCTACGGCGCCGGCTTCGTCGGCATGTGGCTCGCGGTTAAGGGGAACGTCCGCAGCGCCAATGCCGCGCTTACCGGATTCAAGGAAGCGATGGAGCTGGCGTTCAAGGCCGGCGGCGTCTCGGGCATGTTTACGGTCGGTCTCGGCCTGCTCGGCGCTACCATCATCTTTTTGATCTTCCGTCAGGACGCGATGAAGGTGCTGGTGGGCTTCGGCTTCGGCGGCTCGCTCGCGGCTTTGTTCATGCGCGTGGGCGGCGGCATCTTCACCAAGGCGGCCGACGTCGGCGGCGACTTGGTTGGGAAGGTTGAAGCCGGAATCCCCGAAGACGATCCACGCAACGCCGCCACGATCGCGGACAACGTCGGCGACAACGTCGGCGATTGCGCCGGGATGGCGGCTGACGTGTTTGAGTCCTACGAAGTAACCCTGGTCGCGGCGATCATCCTGGCCGCCTATGCGATCGGCGAGAAGGACTTCATCGCAATTTACGGCGCTGGCGCCGGAGCATTCGCGATGAAGCTGATCATCTTCGCGCTTATCCTGCGCGCGGTCGGCGTGTTCTCCTCGATTCTCGGAATCATGGCGGTGCGCGTACCGGCGGGCAGCACCATGCGCGACCCGATGCGCCCGATCAACATGGGTTACATGACCTCGGCCGCCGCCTCGGTGGTCGGCTTCTTCGTAGTCAACTATTTCTATCTCCAGGATCCGCGCACCGGCGCCACTGATTGGCGCTTCGCGATCGTCGCCACCGTCGGTATCGCCTTGGCCGTCGTCACGCTGTGGCTCACCAACTACTTCACGCATCCGGATAAAGGCCCGGTCACCGAATGCGCGACCGCCGCGAAAACCGGCCCCGCGACTCTGATACTGTCCGGTTTCGGCGAAGGGCTGGAATCGTCGGTGTGGGCGCTGATGGTAATCGCGGCGACCATCATTGCGGCGATGGTTATCTTCCATGAATCGCTCGCGCTGCAGTTTTACGGCATCGCGCTGACCGGACTCGGATTGCTGACCACCACCGGGTTCATCCTGGCGATGGATACCTACGGTCCGATCACCGATAACGCGCACGGCATTTTCGAGATGGGCGGGATCCACCGCGAGGAAGCCTCGCGCACGCTCTCGTGGATGGACGCGATCGGCAACACCACCAAGGCGCTGACCAAGGGGCTCGCGATCGCGACCGCGGTTATCGCGGCGGTGTCGCTGTTCCGCTCCTTCATCGACGAAGCGCATCTCGGAGTCTTGGGCGTGCAGATCAACATGCCCACCGTGTTCGTCGGCCTGATGATCGGCGGCGCGGTACCGTTCCTGTTTTCCTCGTTCGCGATCAAGGCAGTCGGCCGCTCGGCCTTCGCGGTAGTGGTCGAAGTCCGGCGCCAGTTCCGCGAGCATCCGGGAATCATGGAGTACAAGGAGAAGCCGGATTACAGCCGATGCGTCGATATCGTTACTGCGACCGCGCAAAAAGAACTGCTCGGTCCGGGTATCCTCGCGATCTTCGCACCGCTGATGGTCGGCTTCGGTCTTGACGTCGGCGCGCTCGGCGGCTTCCTCGGCGGCGCGATTCTCACCGGCCAGCTGATGGCGGTGATGATGGCCAACTCGGGCGCAACCTGGGACAACGCCAAGAAGAAAGTCGAGGACGGCTTCCTCGGCGGCAAAGGCACCGACGTGCACAAGGCAACGGTGGTCGGCGATACCGTCGGCGATCCGTTCAAGGACACCGCCGGACCAGCACTCAACCCGATGATCAAGGTGATGAACCTGGTCGGGATTCTCGCCGCGCCGTTCGCGCCGGCCAGTATCTCCGAGCTCTCGGTCGGGCGCATCCTGGTTGTGGTTTTGTCAGTCGTGCTGCTGGCAGCAGCGGTGATCCTCTCCAAGCGCGGCTCGATCGCCGAAGAGTCGGGCGCCGGAGCGACCGCCAAAGCCGCCGCGTAAGTTCAGTTCCACCAACGCAAGCGGGCCGGATGTCGCCAAGGCATCCGGCCCGTCGATTACATGGGTGAATATTTCCTGTCATTCTCAGCGAAGGCTGCCGGAGCGAAGAATCGCCGCGAACCGATTCGTCCCATCAATGAAAGCTTTGCTTGATAGCCCCGCTCTCTTTTATCTGTCCCCTCTCCCTGACCAGGGAGAGCGTTAGGGTGAGGGGTGAGAGGTGCCCCAATGAACGTCGCATGGATCGGAACCGGAATCATGGGCGCGCCGATGGCGCTACGATTGATTCGCGCCGGCCATCGCGTGCGCGTCTACAATCGCAGCCGCGACAAGGCCGCCGCGCTTGTGGCCGACGGCGCCGAAGTCGCGTCGACCGCGAATGACGCGGTGCGCGGCAAGGAAGCCGTCTTCACGATGGTCCCCGACACGCCCGATCTCGAGGCGGTCATCGCCGCGATCGAGCCTGCGCTCGAAGAAGGCCAGTTACTCATCGACATGAGCACCGTCGCGCCGGCCGCCGCTCGTGCTCTCTCAGCGAAGCTCATCGAACGTCACGTCGACTTTCTCGACGCGCCGGTCTCGGGCGGCGATACCGGCGCCAAGGAAGGCACGCTCACGATAATGGTCGGCGGTAGCGAGGCCGCGTTCAATCGCGCGCGTCCGATGCTGGAAGCGCTCGGCAAGCGCATCACTTATATGGGGCCGTCGGGCGCTGGCCAGATGACCAAGCTGGTGAATCAGGTCGCCGTCGCGATAAATCTCGAAGCGACGGTCGAGGCCCTGATGCTCGCGGCGCGCGGCGGGCTCGATCCCGCGCGCGTGCTGGAAGCGATCGGCGCGGGCGCGGCCAGCTCGTGGCAGCTCAACAATCTCGGTCCCAAGATTATCGCGCACGACTATCGGCCCGGCTTCTTCGTCAAGCTGATACGCAAGGATTTGCGCCTGGTGGCCGAAGCTGCGCGCGCAAGCCGCACCGCGCTTCCCGGCCTGTCGCTGGTGAGCGCGCTATTCGATTCCGCTGCCGCCTTGGGCCACGATCTCGACGGCACCCAGGCGCTGGCCGCAGTATTTGAGGCAATGACCGGAGCCAAGCAATAACTCACCCTCGTGGGCGGTTAGCTCAGCGGTAGAGCATCGGCCTTACAAGCCGAGGGTCGCAGGTTCGAAACCTGCACCGCCCACCAATTGAAAATCAGCCGGTTAGAGATAAACGCTGTCGCTGCGCTCGCAACAACATTTGCGCGCACAGTCGCATAGTCCATAGCAATGCCAACGTTTCGTGGCTATCCTGTTTTGCTGAAATCGCGCTGATGTTCAGCGTGTGAAGGGAGTCCGCTAAGGCGCAGTCGCACGATGGAAGAGCTGGAGAAATGGATCGACGTCGAGGCGGTGCAGCTGCTCACTCATCACAGCAGCGCCGTAATCTCCGCGGTGTTGCTAACGGCGCTGGTCGCGTTCCTGGTGCAGAAAGTGCTCCACGACGGCTTCGCCAAAAAATGTATCCTGTTGATCGATGAACTGCTGATCGTCGGACTGTTCGCGTGGTTTGCCTTCAAACTCTTTCAGAATATGCGCGACAGCTTTTAGTGCGCCCTCCGGAATTGATCGATCAACTCCTCGAGCTTCTGAAAAGTTATCGGTTTCGCCAAATGGCTGTTGAAACCCGCCTGGCGGTAGCTTTCGATATCGCGTTCCATGCCGAAGCCGGTCAGCGCGATCGCCGGTA
>DATJOQ010000037.1:0-15213 GCA_035506935.1 Binataceae bacterium (SeqCode)
CCACCAGCTTCAAGTGCCGCTCAATCTGCGCACGGCATTCGGCGCGCAGCCGGTCGCGCAGCTTGCGAGCGAAAAAATAGTTGAATCCGGCGCGAGTCGGATTCTCGGGGAAATTACCGCCGGCGTCGACCATACCGTCGAGCTCCGACGGCGCCAGCGCACTTGATCCCTGGCACAGCACCAGATGCAGCCCGACGTCGAGTGATGGATGGTCTTTTGCCAACGCCACCGCCGCCTCGCACGCCGCTCCTGTAACCATTAAGCTGGCGCTGGTCAGCACGCCCTCGCGATGCGCCTGAATCACGCCCTGGTTGACCTCGGGCGAGGCGCCGAAGTCATCCGCGTTTATGATAACGGCTTTCATCGAATTCCTGGGCCGGACAGCAGCGGCGAACCCGTAGTGTTTCCGCGCAGGGGCCACTCTTGACCGGCCTCTCTGCTCGCGCAATTTTGCTCGCAACGTGACCGCCGCTCAAGAACCGTCGCTGCTGATTTTCTATGCCTTCGCGCGCGAGCTTTCTCATTTCCGGCGCCGACTCGAGAATCGTTCAGCGTTGAGCAGCAGCGGGCTGCGCGGATTCCGCGGCCGCATGAATGGTGCCGACCTCGCGCTGGTCGCCACCGGGATAGGAGCGACCCACGCTCGTGATTCAGCCCGGCGCGCACTCGATACTTTCCCAGGTGTGAAGATGGTTATTTCCACCGGCGTCGCCGGCGCGCTTTCCGAAGGTCTGAGAGCCGGGGACCTGGTGATGATCGATCGGCTGATTTTGGGCGGCGGCGAAAGCTCAAGCGCGGACCAGATAGTGCCGCTCGACGCATCTCGCGTGCGCGTGGCCGAACAGACTTTGCGCTCGGCGGGGCTGCGCTTCGCCACGGGCGCGATGCTCACCGCTACCAAACTTCTGGCCGACAGCTTGGCCAAGCGCCGAGCGAAGGAACAAAGCGGTGCAATCGCGGTCGATATGGAGAGCGCGGTTTTGGCTCTCGAAGCCGGCGCGCGCGGAATTCCCTTCGTCTGCGTTCGTTCCGTGCTCGACGCGATCGACGACGAAATTCCCGCGATGGAAGTTGACGCTGCTGGCGGCGAGGTGCGACCGCTCGACGCCGCCGGCTTTCTGCTGCGCCACCCTGCCGCCCTGCTCAAACTGCCGTTGCTGATGCGCAATCTGTCGCGCGCTACCGCTTCTCTCGCCCAAGCGCTCGAAGCACTGGTTCCGACTGTCATTTGAATTGTTATCTCATTCCGAATGAAGCGAGGAGTCGCGGGTAGCCACGGTTTCGAATTTTGAATCGGCGCGCGCTCGATCATCGAAGCAAGCTGCGTTGTAGGCGAAGTCGGCCAGATGGCGCGCGATTGCGGCTTGATCGCCGTAACAATCCGCGCGGGTCACGATGTTGATCAGCAGCGCCAGGAACGGAATGAAGATAAACACACTGGCCCAACCGATTTGTGCAGCATCGATCCGAAACAGCATCGTGATGCCGAAGCTGACGATACCGGCATAGAGTGCCAGTCCGAGCAGCGCGCGCAAGGGAAATCCAGCCACGACACCCAACGGCTTGCCCCCTGCGCGATTCAAGCGCGCGTCGAGAGTCTGGAAAATTGCGACCGTCACCGCCGCCACGAAAAACCATCCCAGGTAGTTGCTGATCGGCACGCCGAAATGCGGGCCCGGCGGGTCGTACCAGAATATTTTGCCAAGGAACCAGCGTTGGCCGAGCACGCTTAGCGGGTCCACCACCAGGTCGACCATCATCATGAACGTCGCCGCCATCAGCCACACCCGTGGCGAGCGCCTGATCTTCCAGGTGTCAAGGATGCGCAGGTCGAAACCGCGGCGGTATAGCGGGGAGCTCGCGAGCAGCGCGACGCTGTAGCTTACGAACGAAAGAAACGTGAACGAAAGCGAGTCCATCAGCGGCACGCCCGCGACCCAAATCTCGCGTCCGCGCGTCGCCTCGATGTAGTGATAGAGGCCGAAGGGAAATCCGTTATGAATCGAGCTCCACTCGCACAAAAGCGCGACTGCGTAAGTCATCACGGTGAACAGCATCGTGGTGCGCAAACCGAAATTGATAATCGCGATAAACAGGTAACTCGCGAGAAAGATGAATACATAGGGGCGAAACGCAATCGTGGACAGCAGCAGGCTCATCGCGACGTCACTTGCGGCATGCGCCGGACTCGCGAAAATAGGCAATCGCTCGAGCGAGCGGATCATCGACCGGGCCTGAACTATAGCCGAGCTCGCGGCGCGCCTTGCTCGAATCGAAGAACATCCGCTTGCGCGCCATGCGCACTTCGGTGAGACTCGCGCGCGGCTCGCGCCTGGTCACGGTTCGCGCGATGACCTCCGCGCCCATAGCAAAACCGAACGCGACAGCGTACGGGATTTTGATCTTCGGCGCCGCGACTCCGGAGAGCGCGGAAAGACGCTCAAACACCTGCCCCAGCGTAAGATTCTCGCCGCCGAGGATGTACTTCTCGCCGACTTTGCCGCGCGCGGACGCAAGCAGATGGCCGCGAGCGACGTCCTCCACGTCGACCAGATTCAGCCCAGTGTCGAGATACGCCGGCATCCGGCCGTTGATGAAATCCACGATCATTCGCCCGGTCGGTGTGGGCTTGTAATCAAATGGCCCGACCGGCGTAGACGGATTTACGATCACCACCGGCACTCCGTCGCGCGCGGCCTCCAGCGCAGCCTGCTCGGCGAGAAACTTGGATCGCTTGTACGCGCCAACCATGTTCTCGAGCGAAACCGGAGTGTCTTCACGCCCGATACCGCCGTACGGAATCCCGAGTGCGCCGACCGTGCTCGTATGAATCACTTTCGCGACGCCAGCGCGACGCGCGGCTGACAGCACGTTCTTTGTGCCGTCGAGATTGCTCGCATACATCGGAGCTTCGTCGAGCAGCCACAGCCGATAGTCGGCCGCGACGTGATAGATCTCGTCGCATCCCTGCGCGGCCCGCGTGACGGCGTCGGCATCGCGCAAGTCGCCGATAAACGGTTCGTATTCTACGCCGCGCAAGCTGGTGACGTCGGAGCCGGCGCGCAGCAGGACGCGCACGTCGCGGCCGTCTCTGACGAGCGCGCGCACCACGTGGCATCCGACGAATCCGTTGCCGCCCGTCACCAATGCTTTGCGTTGGGCCACGTGATCAGCTCTTCGCCTGCGTGCGTCCCTGTTCGACGCGCGCAATCACGGCGGCGGCGGCCGCGCGTCCTGAAACCACCGCGCTTTCGATCGTCGCGGGCAGGCCGGTTTGAATCCAATCGCCGGCCAGAAATAAATTCGGAATCGGCGTCGACGTGGCGGGACGGAGCGCGTGCGAGCTCGGTGCCGGCGCCATCGTGGCCTGTTTTTCCTTGAGCACCAACGCTTTTACCACTTTGGCTTCGCGAGCAGCAGGAATCATCGTTCTTAGATCCGTCATCACTTGATCCAGCAGCTCTTCGTTCGAGCGCTCGACCTGCGCGCGCGCGCCGCTGATCACGAAGCTCAGGTAGCCCGGATGGTGTTCGCCGCGCGCCTCGAAGATTTTGCGCTTGTTGAATAGCCATTGAGTAGTGGTGCCGATGAACCCGACGAAAGCCGAATCGACGACTTCACGATCGAGCCATACGTGGACGCAAATGATCGGCGAGTTTCCCAGGCCCGCAAGCTTGGTGAAAAACGGATTCTCGCGCGCGGCGGCCGGAAGCATTTGCAGCAGAGGTCCGCACGGTACCGCCGCGATAACGTTTGCCGCCGTGATTCCATTACCGTCGCGCAAGCGAACACGTTCGAGCATCCCGTCGCCATTCAATTCGAGCGACTCTACACCAGTCCGCAGCGTGACGATGCCCTCGCGTTGATGGATGAACTTCGCGGCGGCGGTGCAATAGAGATCGCTCAGCCCGACCTTCGAATACACGAACGCCGAGTCGCGCCGGCTTGCGAAGAATGCGCGTTTCATCACCTCGGCGAGCAGCGCCGACGATGCCAGCGTCGGCTCTTCGTTCAGCGTGGCTATCGTCACTGGATACCAAAAGCTCTCGCGCGCATGCTCCGATTGATGCAGACGATCCATCATGGCCGCGACATCGGTCTGTTCCAGGGTGGCGCGATCGGAACGCCTCATCGATAGCAACCGCAGTCCAGCCTGCAGCAGATCGACCCTTTCGCGAAGACTCAGATGCTTGTATCGCAGCACGGCGGCTGCCATATGCAGCGGGCCGGGCAGCGGCGCGGTACGAATCGCGGCGCGCGCGCCGTTCGGCGCGACCATCTCAATTTCCAGGTTCTCGCGAAACACGAGCTTGTCGTAGGTGCCGATCTGTTTCAGGAAATCGAGCGTCTCGACGTAGCACCCCATCAAGACGTGCTGGCCGTTGTCGACCGAATCGCCGCTTTCGGAATCGACGAATGAGTACGCGCGTCCGCCCAGCGCCGGCTTGCGCTCCAGCACCGCGACGCGAAAACCGCGCTCGGCCAGCGCGACACCCGCGCTCAAGCCGGCAAAACCGCCGCCGATTATGACAACGTCGCGATCGTCGGCCATCGATTTTTCGCTAGCGCGCGTATAAGCCGAGCCGTCCGCTGGCCCATGCGCGCCCGACCAGATACAGCTTGCGCGGCGTCGACAGTTGATGCCGGCGGTCGAGCACGCGATAGTTCGAATCGACGATCTGCCGCAGAAGCGCGCCGTAAATCAGACGCATCGCTTCCGCCGCCAACAGAGTGGGGCGGTCCTCTGGCGGCAACGCCTGCTCCGCCTGCTCGTAATACGAGCGCGCTCGCGCGGCCTCGAATTTCATTAATTGTTCGAATCGTTCGCTATGCGTGCCGGCAAGAATCTCCTGCTGGGTGACGGCGAAACGATCGAGATCTTCGAGCGGCAGATAGATTCGATCGCGCGCCGCGTCTTCGCGCACGTCGCGCAGGATATTGGTGAGCTGAAAAGCGATACCCAGGGTTTCCGCGTACTCGCGCGTGCGTTGATTTCGATAGCCGAAGATTTCGATACAGATCAGTCCAACCGCGGAAGCGACGCGATAGCAGTAAAGCCGAAGCTCTTCGAAGGTCGCATAGCGTTTGCGCTCGAGATCCATCTCGACGCCGGCGATCACCTCTTCGAAAAAGCGCTGCGGGATATTGAAGCGCGCAACGCTGTCCGACAACGCACGCGAGATGGGACGCGTCGGAATACCGCCGTAGACACGATCCAACTCTTCGCGCCAGCGCGCCAGCAGGCCGGCCGCGTCGCGTGCACCGTTTTCGTCGGCGATATCATCGATGAAACGGCAGAAGGCGTAGACGGAATAGAGCGCGCGCCGGCGCTCGGCCGGCAGTAGCATGAAGGCGTAATAGAAGTTGGAAGAGGAGCTGCGGGTTATCTCTGCGCAGCGCGCGAAATCCGCGTCCAGTCGATGCGAATCGGTCGCCGTGATCGCCGCATCCCGTGCCACGCGCTCAGACCTCCAGGCGTCCGCCGAAGGCATGCCACCCGAGTTTCAAATAATCAAACTTGCTGAGCCGCGGGCGCCGCCGGAAAACGTCGTAGCCGACCCGCTCGATCGCGCGCAGAATCACGAGACCGCCGCCCGCGAACATCACGATATCGCGTCGCAGCCGCCGATCGACCAGCGCGCTAAGCGCGGCGCCGGATCTGAGCAGATTGCGCGCGAATGCCACCTCATGCGCCATCAGCTCGGCAAAATTCTTATTCGCGATCTGTTGATCGAGCTCCTCGACGCCGTAGCCGAAACGCTCCATGTCGCGGCGAGGGATATAGATTCGGCTCTTGGCGCGATCAATTGCTATGTCCTGCCAGAAATTCGCGAGCTGCAATCCGCTGCAGACGCGGTCGGCGAGTTCCTGGCGCTCGGAATCGCGATAGCCGAAGAGATACAGCACCAGTCGCCCGACCGGGTTCGCCGAATAGCGGCAGTATCCGAGCACATCGTCGATAGTGTCGAAGCCTTTGAAGTTCACGTCGGAGCGGAACGCGTGCAGCAGATCGGCGAATGGCTCACGTGGGATGTCATAGCGCGCGACCGTGTCCGCCAGCGCGACGAACACCGGATGACGCGGTGCGCCGGCGTAGGCAAGATCGAGCTCGCGCTCCCATCCGTCGAGTTTCGCGAGGTCGTGCTCTTCGTCGGCGAAATCGTCCGCGATACGCGCGTACGCATAGATCGCATACATGTGCGGGCGCATCGCGCGCGGCATCAGCCACGATGCAATAGTGAAATTCTCGTAATGGGAACGGGCCAGCCGCGCGCAGTAAGCGTAAGCCTCGTCGAGCGCCTGCGACGAAGCCGGCGTAACGCCAATGCGATCGGTTTCGGCAATCGCGCGCTCGGAGGCCATCGTGCTCAAGCGGCGATCAGCTCGCGAGCCTGCGCGCGCGCCCAGCTATCGGCTTCGAGCGAATCTTCCAGCGTGGCAGCGGGGCGGCTCTGATGGCGTTGCATTACGGTTTCGATATGGCGCGGGATATCGACGAAGGGAACCTGGTTGGCGAGAAATCCCGCGACCAGTTCCTCGTTGGCGGCGTTGAGGCAAGCGGGCATCGTGCCGCCCGCTTGCAGCGCCTCGTATGCCAACCGCAGGCACGAGAACCGTTCGAGGTCGGGCGCTTCGAAGGTGAGCTTCGCGCACTCCAGCAGCGATAGCGGCTTCAGATGGGTTAGCGGCAATCGCTCGGGATAAGACAGCGCGTACGCGACTGGTATCGCCATGTCCGGAATCGCCATCTCGGCGATTACCGAGCCGTCGATCATTTCCACCATCGAGTGAATCACGCTCTGCGGATGAACCACGACGGAAATTTGCTCAGGTTTCAAATCGAACAGCCAGCGCGCTTCGATAACTTCGAGTCCCTTGTTCATCATCGTCGCGCAATCGACCGTGATCTTGTTGCCCATGTTCCAGGTCGGATGGTTGAGCGCGTCGGCCACCGTAATCGACGGAAAACGCTCGCGAGCGAGTTCGCGGAACGGTCCGCCTGACGCGGTCAGCACGATCCGTTTGACCGATGCGCGGTCGCGTCCTTCGAGGCATTGAAAGATCGCGTTGTGCTCGCTGTCGACCGGAAGCAGCCGCACACCGCGCGCGCGCGCGGCGCGAGTCACGAGTTCGCCGGCGATCACCAGCACTTCCTTGTTCGCGAACGCGATATCTTTGCCCGATTCGATCGCACCCAAAGTGGGACGAAGCCCAAGCGCACCGACCATCGCGGACATCACCATTTCGGTTTCCGGATGGGTCGCGACCGCCAGGGCGCCCTCGTCACCGCACGCGATCTTGACCTCGGCCGGTCCGAGCGCGGAGCGCAACTCGCGCGCGAGCTCAGGCGTGGCGACCGACACCAACTCGGGATGGAAACGTTCGATCTGTTTGGCCAGCAGCGCGAGGTTGTTTCCCGCCGCCAGCGCCATCACGCGAAAGCTCTCAGGGAAACGGCTGACCACGTCGAGCGTGGTAACGCCGACCGAACCGGTCGAGCCGAGAATCGCAAGCTTCTTCATCGCGTCTGTTCGCGCTCTACGCGCGCGGTTCGGCGAGCCGGCGGCGCATCCGGCCCAGCGCCATCAACGGAAAATAATGCTGATACAGATGGTAGCGCAGGTAGAAATGATTCGGGAAACCGGTTCCGGTGAAGAACTGTTCTTCGCCCCAATCGCCGAACGCGGTCTGCCGGTCCATCAGCCATTGGATACCGCGCGTGACGCTGTCGCTGACATCATCTTCACCGGCGAGCAGACCGATCAGCGCCCACGCCGTCTGCGACGGAGTGCTCTCGCCGCGGCCGTGCCACGCGGGATCTTTGTCGCTCAGGCAGCTCTCGCCCCATCCGCCGTCGGAGTTCTGGGTCTGCTTGAGCCATCGCACCGCGCGCTTGATCCATTCCTGATTTAAATCCACGCCGATCGAACGCAATCCGGCGAGCGCCGAGAAGGTACCGTAGACATAATTGACGCCCCATCGCCCCCACCACGAACCGTTGTCTTCCTGTTCGCGTTTGAGCCATTCGATCGCGCGGATAGCCGCCGGATGCTCGGGACGATAACCCAGCGCGCCCATCATCTCCAGCACGCGGCCTGTAAGATCGGGGCAGCTTGGATCGGTAACCGCCTCGACGTCGGCGAACGGTGCCTGGCTCAGCCAATGCGAGTCGTTATCGACGTCGAAAGCGGCGAACCCACCGTCCTTCGACTGCATCCCGATTACCCAGTTGCCGCCGATACGGATCGCGCGCTCGCGCGCGGCTGAATTTCCATTCGCGATATTTGCCAGCACCCACACGATCACGGCGGAGTCGTCGACATCCGGGTAATGGTCGTTGAAAAACTGGAATGCCCATCCGCCCGGTTCAAGGTTTGGCCGTTTGATCGACCAGTCGCCGGGTTTGAAGATCTGATTGTCGACGAACCATTTCGCGACTTTGCCCAGCGCTTCGTCGCGCGGGCTCAGATCGGATTCAAGCAGCGCCTTGGCCGCGAGCGCCGTGTCCCAGTTCGGCGAGACGCACGGCATGTAGAGGACCTTGTCGCCTTGATCCCAGATCAGCTCGTGCGAGGCGTCGAGCGCCTTCTTCAGCACCGGATGCTCGTTGCTGTAGCCCAGCCCTTTGAGCGCCATCGCGCACAGCAGATAGCATGGCTCGATTCCGCCCCACGAACCGTTCGCGTCCTGGCGCTGCAAAATCCAGTTTTCGGCCTTTTGTATCGCGCGCTGGCGCAGGCGTTTCAGATGATGGCGGTCGTAGGTTTTGAGCAGCTTGTTGGCTACATTCAGTGCGTTGCGCAACGACAGCAGATTCTTCCCCGGCAGCGCGGAGAATTTGGTGAAGTGCGGCGGGTCAATATAAAGCTCGAGTACGCCGTCGCGATAATCCACCTGCGTCACGGGCCGTCTTGCCTGCAGCAGCATCAGGGCGAATATGGTGCCGCGCGCCCATGAGCTGAGCTCGTACATGTTGATCGGAAACCAGTTGGGCAGCAGCGCCAGCTCCACCGGGATTCCGGGTGTCGATTCCCACGGCACTTGCCCCATCGCCGCCAGATAGAAACGCGCCAGGGTGCCGGCCTTCGCGACTCCGCCGTGCGCGAGAATCCATCGACGCGCCCGCATCATCGGCTCATCGCCCGCGCGCATTCCCACGAGCTTGAGCGCGAAGTATGCTTCGATACTGATCGAGAGATAGCCTTCTCCGCCCGGAAACAGATTCCAACTGCCGTCGGGCTGCTGCAGCTCGAGTATCAGGCGCTTGAGCTTGGCTTCGAGTTCGGGTTCGACCCGGCCCATGAAGTGATTGAAGATGATCATCTCGGCGTTCATCTCGGCGTTGGCTTCCAGCGGTGCCTGCCAGTAGCCTTCGCCTTGCTGAAGCGAGAGCAGTGCGTGCTGCGCGCGGTCGATCACCCGGTCGAGCCGGGTGGAAAAATTGGCCGGCGCAGTATCGATCGCGCGGGCCGCAAATTCCTCAGCCTGAATAATATCGTTCATATCCTGACGCTATGCCGCTCCTGCTGATGCGCCATTGTGGCGAACCTGATCGATCCAGTGGTGAGATTTAAGGAATCACCGCGCATTTCAGAATCGCGCCGCGCTCGAGCAGCTCGAAAACCTCACCGAGCTCGCTCAACCGCCGGCGCGAGTTGATAATCCGTCCCGCGTTGAGCGTTCTGTCACGCAGCACCTCGAATGCGCGCCTGACGTCGCGGGGGCGAAAATGAAACGGCGCCAGCAGGCTCAGATTGTCGTAATGCATCCGCCGCGTGTCGACTTCGAGCGTAGTATTGGCGGGACATCCGCCGAAGAACACCACGCGCCCGCCGCGTCTCACCCAGCGCATCGAATCCTGCCAGCCGCTTAGCTGTCCGGTGGATTCGATCACCAGGTCGGGACCTTGGCCGCCGTTGAGGCGCGACATTTCGTCACCGAGTTCGGCTCGGTCGACGTCGATTACGATATCGGCGCCGAGCTCCCCTGCGCGCTTGAGGCGATTCTCGCGACGGCCCGCAACCACTACTCGCCGTACGCCGCGTGCTTTGAGCGCGAGCAGATGCAACAAACCAAACGGTCCCGCGCCCAGAATCAGGGCGGTCTCGAACTCCTCTGCGCGGGCGAGCTCTTGCGCGTGAAACACGCAGGATAAAGGTTCGAGCAACGCCGCTTCTTCGAAGGTCAACGACGCCGGTTTCTTGAATGCGTTGCGCGCCACCACGTGCGCCGGCAGCAGCAGGTAATCGGCGTACGCGCCCATCACCATCTTGTCGATCGCCTGCGGACAGAGATTCTCCTGCGCGCGATTGCAATAGAAACAATCGCCGCAAGGTGCGGTCGGCGCCGCCATTATCGCATCGCCCAGTTTGAAGTTGTGCACCCCTTCGCCGACTTCCACCACCACGCCGGAAAACTCATGGCCGAAGGGGGTCGGCAGATGGAACATCGGATGGCCGCGGCGAAAAGTTTTGAGGTCGGTGCCGCAGCTCAACGCGCATTTTACTTCGATCAGTACCGCGCCGGGTCCCGGGGCGGGCGGTTCGAACTCGCGCAGCTCGAGGCGGCCCGGAGCCACCAGCACCGCCTGGCGCGGGCGGCCGTCTTCCATCCACGCGCGCGCGCCCTGCGCGCGATGCTGCAGTGCAGTTGCGGCTTGGTTGCTCACAGGTTTCGCTCCACTACGAAGCTTGCGATTCGGCGCAGAGGCTCGGCGCCGTCGCCCAAAGAAATAAGCGCGTCGTGTGCGCGCACCACCAGGCTGCGCGCGAATTCGCGCGACTGTTCGAGTCCGAGCAACGCCGGATAAGTTACCTTGCCCCGCGTCTGGTCCTTATGTGTGCGTTTGCCGAGCTGCTCGGTGGAAGCTTCAACGTCGAGAATGTCGTCTGTAACCTGAAAGGCGAGGCCCAGCGCGCGTCCATAGGAGCTCAATTTTTCGAGCTGAGCCGCGCTTCCGCCACCCAGCCGCGCACCTCCGCGGACCGCGGCCAGAAACAGCGCGCCGGTCTTCTTACTGTGAAGGTACTCGAGCTTAGCTGCATCAGCGGCTTCGCCTTCGCTCAGAATATCGATCACCTGGCCCGCCACCATGCCTTCCGAGCCTGCCGCTTCGGACACTTCCGCAACCACATCCAGCATCAGTGACGGAGCCACGCCGTCGCCCGAACGCGCCAACACCTTGAAGGCGTCGGTTAGCAGCGCGTCGCCGGCCAGCGTCGCCATCGCGTCGCCATAGACCTTATGATTGGTCGGCACGCCGCGGCGCAGGTCGTCGTCGTCCATGCACGGCAGATCGTCGTGGATCATCGAGTAGGTGTGAATCATCTCGAGCGCGCAAGCCAGACCGATCGCGCGTTCGATCGGCCCGCCGACAGCTTCGCACGAAGCCAGCGCGAGCACCGGACGAATCCGCTTGCCGCCCGCGAACAGGCTGTAGCGCATCGCCTCGAACAGGCGCGCGGCTGACGTGCCGGGCTGTTCCGGCAGCGCCTGTGCGAGCGCCGCTTCGATCAGATGGCATCGCTCCTTCAGATAATCGGCAAGTACGAAGCCGTCGTAAGCTGACGATCTGGCGTTCGCACGCGATGCGCTGGCTCGCTCTGACTTGACGCTTTGCATCTACTCAAATGACTGGGCCTGTGACCCAGACGTCCGGTAACTCAAACCCAACCACCGGGGCGCTCTAACCTTGCGAGCGCCGCAATCCACCCACCGAGATGGACTCAAGAAACGTAATGTCGCACCATCTGCCACGTATCCTTGAGGTTTTTACCAAAATCCAAGGCTACCGTTCCCTCGAAACCCGAATGCAGCTTGCAATCGCGGCAGCGTATATCCTGCTTGGTTCGATAAAACTCCCAGTCGGTGGCTTCGTGCATCGCTTTGAATGACTTGTAATGACCGTTCGTGATCAGATAGCAGGGCCCCTTCCAGCCTTGCGGATTGCGCGTCACCGTCGTCCACGGACTGCACAGCAGATCGCGCTCACCGGTCAGGTACTGGAGGTAGATTGGTGTATTGATGATCTTGTGATCGTGGGCGAGCTCTCTGACGCGCTTGAACTTGTACGGCATCTCGTCGTTCTTCAGGTAGATGTCGTTGGTCAGCACCTGGTAGTGATAGCCGGGCGTCAGCAGCATGCCGTCGACGCGCAATTCGGTCAGCAGCTTGATCAATTCGTCGAGTTCTTCCGCGGTCGTCTCGCGAAACACCGTGGTGTTGGTCTGCGTGCGATAGCCCTTTTCCTTGAGCATCTTGATCATCCGCACGCAGGTGTCGAACACGCCCTTGCGATCAACCACCCGATCATGGGTTTCCTTCATGCCGTCGATATGGACGTTGAAGCTCAGGTAGGGGCTGGGCTCAACCTGCTTGACGAATCGTTCAAGCAATAGCGCGTTGGTGCAGATCTGGACGTGGCGCTTGCGCTCAAGGAGCGTCTTGGTAAGCGGCACGATATGCTTGTACATCAGCGGTTCGCCGCCGCAGATCGAAACGATCGGTGCGTCCGCTTCATCCGCGGCGCCGACCGCTTCTTCCAGCGGCATTTGGTCGCGGATAGTGTCCTTGTACTCGACGATCCGACCGCATCCGACACACGCCAGATTGCATGCGTGCAGAGGCTCGAGCATCAGGACCAGGGGAAAATATTTTTCGCCTGAGCGCTTCTTGCGGCTCATGTAGCGGCCCAGATCGATCATCAGTCTCAATGGAATACGCATGTTCCCTCAACCACCCCGCGCCAATCAGGCGCGATTCAAGCAGCGCCGCTGCGGCTATCGCCGCGAATTTGCGGCATCTCCTGAAACAAAAGCCCGGAAAGCATTTCGACCGCCCCCGCGAGATCGAAATCCGGACTTCGTAAGAATAAGAGTTCGAGCAAAAAACCGTTCAGTGCCGAAAGCAGGAAGCTGACGGCGCGCTCGGGCTTGAGCGCCGGCGAGCAAATTCCCTTTTCCTGTGCCCGCCGAAGCAAGTCGACCAGCAGGCTCTGATAGCCCTCGTACAGCCGGCGAATCTGGCCGGTTACCACATCCGGGACTTCGTCGTCATGCAGGATGCGGGTCAGAAAAAAGCGCACCGAATTCGCGTTGTCGCGCACGAACGTCAGGTAAGACTCGATCAGCTTCTGCAACTGTGCCCGCTCATCCAGCTCGCGCGACTCCTGGGCGAAATCGATGTAATACGGCTCCAACAATCGGCTGAGGACGGCGAGAAACAATTCTTCCTTGGTCTTGAAGTGCCAAAAAATAAGCGCCTTGCTGACCTTCGCTTCCCGCGCCACTTCCGCCATCGAGGTCTCGTGAAAGCCCCGTCCCGCAAAAAGCTGCATCGCCGCCTTCAGGATGTCATCCCGAGATTCCTGCGACTGCACGCGTGATACGGCGCCACTCATCGACATTCCCCAGGCGTGCCCATCATTAGCTACAGATCCGCAGCCCGTGTGGTCAGGGCCCCAAGGCCGCAACGAAGGCCATCTTTAATGGGCCTCCTGAGGCCTTCCCTAACCTTGCGGTCAATAACTCACTTTTACCGACCATATTCCTAAAGTCAAGACACCGTCCGAGCGGTCAGTAATATCTCCGTAATATCGACGACATGCACCGGACCGACGCGAGACTATCTGGCGCTAAGCGTAGAAAGTCTAATACTTGTGCCGTCCGAAATCTGGGATCTTCGTCCTCCTATCGTCAGCGCCAGCGCTGCTCTTGCCTCGGCCAGATTGTCCGCCGCCGCGCGACTACCGGCGCTTGATATAGCGCCCTCGAACTCGCGCGCGAGGTTGCCAAACCACGCCGAATGGTAGGAATCGTCGGGCGCGTCGGGTACTGAGAGGTCTTCGGCCTTGCCCGAGCGCGGAGTCAGAACGACGCGGTCGCCTTCGATTTCAAGCATCGCATCGTCGCCGTAAAGCACCGCCGAGGTGCGGCGCACCGGCGCGCGCCACGAGAGATGAGTATGGCCAAACCTCCCGTCACCGAAATCAATTCCAATCTCGGCCACGTCGTCGACCGTGCCATTGGGCAGAAAGCCCAGACGAGCGGTTACCCTTTCGGGTGCACGATGGCCCATTAGCCAGTGAATCAGGTAGAACACGTGCCATCCGTGATCAATCAGAATTCCACCGCCGCTTCCGGCATCCAGCCGCCACGGTCCTGCGGACGAAGCTTGCGACTTGGATCGGCTGGTATCGGTACGAGCGTCCGCAGAAACATCGGTGATGCCGCGGGCCTGCTCGGTCCGCAGGCGGGTCAGCGCAACGTAGCGGAGTGCGCCCAGCCGTCCCTCGGCCACCAACTCGCCTGCGCGACGGTAGGCCGGCGCATGCTTCCAATTATGGGCGCAGAAGAGCGTCCGATTTTTTGACTTGGCCTGCGCCGTCAATTGGTCGAAATCTTCCAGATTCAGGCAGAGCGGCTTTTCCACCAGTACGTGTACGCCGGCTTCGAGCGCGGAGCGCGCCGTCGCGGCGTGGTAAGCAGGCGGGCTCGCAATATCGACGAAATCTGGATGCTCGCTGCGGAGCATCGAATCCAGGTCCTCAAATACCCGGACATTGGGCATCAAGCGAAGCGCCTCATGGCGTCGCGAAGGAAGCGGTTCGTGTATCGCGACGATTTCAACCTCCGGCCGTGTGCGCCATCCAGGCAGATGGCCTAGCGCGGCTACCTGGCCGAACCCGGAGATCGCACCGCGCAGCTTCATCGCGACCGCCGTGAGGCGCTCGAGCGCGCGGCTCTCATTTAAGATACTTCTTGGCCAGTTCCTCCAACTCGGCTTCGGAATTGGTCTCTGCCAGCGACAGCGGGAAGATCAACCGATGGCATCCGGCTTCGCGATACTGCTCGATCGCGCGCTTGGGGTCACCGTCGATGGCCGGGAAGTACATCGAAATGTCGATCTTGCTGAAATCGCGGCCCGCTTCGCCGCACATTTTTTTTAAGGTCGCGAGATCTTTTGCGAGCTGCTCGGGCGGCAATCCCAGAGGCGCCCAGCCGTCGCCGATAGCGACTGTATTCTTGAGCGCGCGCTCCGTCGGACCGATACCGCCGGCGCCGATATGAACCGGCGGATGAGGCTTCTGCACCGGTTTCGGATACGAGAAAACCGGGGGAAATTTTACGAACTCGCCTTCGAATGAGGCTTCATCCTTGGTCCACAGCTCTTTCATCGCGCGTACGTACTCGCGCGTCATCGCCCAGCGGCGTT
>DATJOQ010000038.1:0-12380 GCA_035506935.1 Binataceae bacterium (SeqCode)
GACAACGTCGTTCCGGGTGTAGCCTCCGTGATTCTGGACGGCCGCACGCTGCCGGGCGAAACCGCAGAAAGTTTCCTGGCCGAGCTGCGCGCGATCGTCGGAACCGAACCCGATCTTGAGGTCATCAGAAGCGGTGCCCCGGTTGAGGCCAGTACGCGCACCCCGCTATTTGAATTACTCGCCGCACGGACCGAGGCCGCCGATCCGGGATCCGAAGTGCTCTCCTGGATGATACCCGGCGCTACCGACAGCAAGTTCTACGCGCAGCTTGGCGCTACCTGCTATGGATTCGCCCCGGTGAAGCTCGAACGAGACACGATGTTCGGCTCGCTCTATCACGGCAACAACGAGCGGTTGCCGGTCGAAGGATTTTTCTGGGGGTTGCGCCTCTACGCCGAAGTGGTGCTGAGCTTCCTCGGTCTGCGTTTCGGCGACGTCTTCGAGTGAGCTGGATCGCCCCGCTCGATTTACGCTACAGCCCTGAAGTGACGGTCGAGTCGCCCAACTCGTGGCTGGCGGGCGTAAACGTGACCAAAAGCCGCGGCGGGTCTTCCAGCGGTATAATCGCGAAGTGCGAGACCTCGGCGGTTTTAACCGTGACCGTGGTGTCGCCGCTATCCGCGCTTACATCGCAGTACTTGAAGATCGACCGGTCGAACACCAGATGAGCCTCCAGCTTGGAATCGGGCTTGGTGTTGATCAGCTTCAAGGTCAAAGCCGAAGCGCCCGGACCGCTCTCGAGATGCTTCTCGAACTTGACCGGTCCGCTGACGTCAAAGATTACCGACAGCGGCGGGTCGGACGAGGCGAGTCGGATTGAGCGCAGCGTTACTGCGCCCCCGGAAGCCGCTTGCGGCGCGGGCTGAGCATGCACTGGCGTAATGATGGGCAGGCCGTCAGCTCCGTAGCCGGCGTCCGCAGACTGTACCGCGGCAGCGCCGGACGCCTGCCGAACGACCACGTGCTGCTGCGGGGCCTCGGCCTGGTCGGGATTAAATCCGCTCTCCGCCAGCACGAGGCGCAACGGATCTTCCTCGTTGTCGATCGGCTGGTTGAGCTTCTTCAGTTCCTTGGCGGCATTGGCGGCGTACGTGGTGTTCGGAAAATGACGTTCTACCGCGGCGAAGGCCTGCGCGGCCGAGTATTTCTTGCCTTCCTTCTCGAGCGTTACCGCCAGCTCATACAGCGCCTGGGGTGCCGCCGGCGTGTCGGGATACTTCTGCATCAACTCCGCCAGGCGCGATTCCGCCGCGCGGAAGTGCGCGCGATCGTAATAATACTCGCCGATTATTTGCTCATTGCGGGCGAGCATCTCGCGGCAGCTTTCGATGCGATCCTGGGCCAGTTGGGCGAATTCGCTCTCGGGGTAGCGGCGTTCGAGGTTCTGAAATTGCGTCAGAGCGTACTCGGTATTGGTTTGATCCTGATCCGCGCGATGAATCTGATCGAAGTACGACATCCCCAGGTAGTACGAGGCCAGCGCCAGATTCTTGTTGGTCGGATGCATTCTCTGGAAATCGGAGAACGCGTTGATAGCCTCGGTATACTTGTGCTCCTGGTAAAGCGAAAGCGCGATCTTCAGTTCGGCGTCTTCGGCGTAGGGACTGAAGGGAAACTGATCGATCACGTGCTGATAGTTGTCGATAGCGGCGTTGTAGTCTCCGCGCTCGTACATCGCTTCGGCCTGGGCGTAGAAGTCCTCACCCGTGGGCGCCTTACGAATCATACTGCACCCCGAGACGGCGAGCACGATTGCTATCGATAATAAACCCGCCAGAAATCGCATAGAGTGTACGCGCATCAGGTTAGAAGATGAAGGCCATGAAGGCAAGCCGCCGCCGGGAATCTCATTAACAGCATAAACTTGGTCGACGATTTGCCACATCTTCGCGACCGAATGTGAGCTTGTTGTGACCCTTCAGGATCTCCTAACGATCTAACGTCAATGCGCGACTTTGCCCGATACGAAACGCGCCGGCGAATACCGGCCGACCTTCCGCCGCATATTTGCGGCCGAAGTTTGAGCGATGTGCCCCCGGCACCATCACCTCGCAGTTGCGAAATCCGTTCTCATCGAGCATTCGATAAACTACTTCAGCATAGTCGCGCACGTCGCTGGCGAAATAGGCGATCCCGTCAGGCGTAAGCGTGCGCGCCAGGTTAGTCACGAAGTAGGGCGAGAACAGGCGATGCTTGGCGTGGCGCTCCTTGGGCCATGGATCGGGAAAATAAATGTGGTAGGCGACGGCGCTGGCGTGAGGCAGCATCAGATTCACCAGCGTCCGCGCGTCGGCCTGAAGCACCTTCAGATTGCTGAGCCCGCTCCGCGCCACATGCAACGCCAGCAGATGCAGCACCGAGGTCGCTAGTTCAACCGCGAGGAAGTTATGCTCGGGCGTCGCCGCCGCGCGCTCGATTATGAATTCGCCCTTGCCGGCGCCAAGCTCGATTTCGAGCGGCGCGCGTCGTTCGAACAGAAGCGCCGTATCGATATGAAAATGGCTCGGCGAACCGGGCCGCGCGAATGCGCCTTCGGCGAGCGCTCGCAATGACTGATCGCGCCATAGCCGAGCCGATTTGCGCATGCGGGCCATCGAGGGACGATAGCGCGACGAACCAGCGCGGCAAAAGACCGTCGCGTTCGCACTAATCCGTGCGCGCGAGGAACGCGTTGATCCGCTCGATCAGCGGATTCAGATCGGTATTGGCCACCAGCGCGCTCGCCATCTTCACCGGATCGCCGAAGAAGAAACGCTCGTACAGCACTTGGCGGCCGCCGAAAGCGCTGCATGCCACCTCCCACGCCAGCCGATAGAGCGCGACGCGCTCGCGCGGCGCAGCCTTGGCCGCGCCCAGGTAGCGCTCGATATCTGGCCCGATCGCGGCCTTGAAGTCAGCTTCGGACGGCGTAGCCATCAAGCTGCTCGAGCTGTTGAGCTGGATTATTTCGACCATCCGCGGATAGAGCCGCGGGAACAGGTTGCGCGCGGTATCGAGCGGCGCGCGCGCGGGCGAAAACATCCCCCATTTGTTCGGTGCGGCGTCGGCTTCGGCGGCGCGCAGGAAGGCGCGCATGGTTTCCGTGGTCATGATCATCTCGGCCAGACGCTCCTGCACGTGCGGCAGGCTCATCGCGTCGCTCACCTCGGCGATCTTCGCCGCGAGCCCCAATAGAAACTCGCTTTTGGCGACGTTTTTCACCGCCACCTGATGCATCATCTGGACGACCGCGTCGGTCGCGCCGAACAGCGCGTTGCATCGCACGACGTCGCCGCACAGGAACACGCGTTCCCACGGCACCAGCACTTCGTTGAAAATCGCGACCGCGTCCATCTCCTCGAAGCGCGAGGCCAGCGGATGGTCGAAGTGCGAGCGGCCGACATCGTAGGGGTCGCGGCAGATGAAACGCAGACCGGGCGCGTTGCATGGAATCGCAAACGCCAGCGCGAACGGCTCGGCCGCGGGCTCGACCTTCAGCACGGTGGAGGGGAACACGTGCAATTCTTCGGACAGCGGCGCGAGCGTCGCCAGCATGCGGCATCCGCTCACCACGATACCGTCGTCTGTTTTGCGAACCAGCCGCAACGCGAGATCAGCGTCGGTGTCGCCGGCCCATCCATGAGCGCGGCTCGCGCGCGGGTTTACCAGGGTATGGGTCGCGCACCAATCGAAGCGCCGCGCCTGCAAATAATAGTTGATGATGTTCTCGCCGAAGCGGGGCTCGCTTTCGGCGAAGAACTTGCTCGCCGACGCCATCGCGGTCAGCGCCGCGTTGAGATAATCCGGCGTGCGACCCAGCATCCCGCCGCTGTACTCGGCCCATCGCTTCATCGTCAGGCTGCGCTTGTGCACCTCTTGCGCGTTGGCCGCCTGGATAAACGAAAGCCCGACCCGATCACCGTCGCCGGTGCGAAAGGTCATCGCCTCGGGCCGCTCCATCTGCATGTCGTAAAGCGAGGCGATCGAACGCGCGCAATGCATCAGCGCCGGATGCTGCGTGACGTCGCCGACGCGTTCGCCGCCGAGCCAGATTTCGGCCTTCAGCTTGCGGAGCGAGTTGATGTAATTGGTGCCGGACCGCGCGCCCATAAGGCCTCCTGCAGAAAGAGCAGCCGTGCTCGACCGTTCAATTCAGCATCATGCGGTCTAACCGGCTATCGCGCAACGCGAGGAGTCAGGCCGCCTAGTGCGTAATCGCGAGCCCCGCTTCGGTAAGCCGCTGCTCGAGAATCGGCATGCGATCGTAACCCCAGAACTGCTCCTTCTCGAACAGGAATAGCGGCACACCAAACACGTGATCGGCCGAGGCTTCCTCCTGCGCGCGCTCGTAATCGCGAACGCCGTCGCCATCCAGGTAGGCCCGATACTGATCGGGCGCGAGACCGACGCTGCCGATAAGTTCGACCACCGCATCGGCATTGTCGGGTTCGAACTGGCGGAGAAAGAATCGATGGTAAAGCTCGCGGCTATACTCCAGCAAGCGTCCATGCTGGTCAGCGAACAGGCCCCCGATCAGCGCCGGCGTGGTATCGTAAACCTTGAGCGGGCCATGAATCTCGATCCCGCGCGGCTTGGCCCATCGCCGCGCGTCCATGTAGGAATACGCGACCTTATACTCCGAGTAGATACTGCGCTTGCCCTGGCTCTTGATGCGGAGCTGAAACGGAATCCATCGCACGCGCACCCGATAACGCTCGGACAGCGCGAGCGCGGGTTCGAACGCCAGATAAGCGAACGGGCTCTTGTAATCGGAGTACATTTTGATTTCCGCGGTCTCCATGGCTACCTCCGAACGGATATCGATCGCGCATCAACCGCACGATGCGCCGCTCGCAACGGGACCGTCGCGGCACGGCTCATCGCTCGCAAGATCACAGCGTCCTTGATATTTGAAATATAGTCCATCGCGAGGAGACCGCAAGAGCGCCAATAACCCCGCTAAAGAAGCAGACAGCCGCGTTGCAAACTTTCACTTCGACAACGGCAAGATTAAGTGGAAGGAGTTCGTCACCGAAGGCTGCTACTACCGGATTTTAAACGTAAACATCCCGGCGCACAGCACCGATTTCCTGGTCAAGTTCGAGCCCGGCAGCCGATGCCTGTACCATCGCCACGTCGCCCCGACCACCAGCCTGGTGCTTGAAGGCGCGCTCCACGTGCTGGAGCAGATGCCCGATGGAAAAGAGGTCCGCAAGATCAAGCCCGCCGGCACCTTCTCGAGCGGCGCGGAAAACGAGATCCATATCGAAGGAGCAGAAGGAGACGGCGCGATCGTTTACTTCAGCCTCCGCGGCACCGACGATCACATCTACGATTTGTTGAACACCGATCTGACTCTGCGCAAGGCGATAACTACTCAGGATTTCGATAAGGACTGGGCCTACTGGGACAGGAAGTGAGACCTAGCGATTAGTCCGATTCTTCAGATTCTCGAACTCGCATTCGTTCCGAATTTGATAAGCGAATTCATCTGATGTCGCCCATGTTTCGCCGTACGCTCTAGTCAGCAGATCCAGTACAAGCTCTTTGTTTTGCTGAGAAGCTTTGAGATCGTCGTTGATAATCGCTCGAATTTTTCCGGAAGGAATTCCTTGATATCGAGCGTTGATGAATTCCCGGGCGACGTCGGCATACTTGTCACAATCGATGTTTCCGGCGTCAACCGCGGGAATTCCAGCAATGGACAATACCAGTGCTATGGTCGCGACGTTCTTCGCGTTCATATTCTCGCCGAGTCTCTTCGGCGACGCGCTTTTATTTAAATTTTCTGATCTAACATTCCACCTCAGCCCTTAAATCTGTTTATCGATCCATTCTTCGTTCGCGGCGCTGATGCTCTGGATGGGTAGCTCACGAAGAAATCTTTCACGCCCGACTCTGTTGCCGCGTCCTGCGCCTTAGTCACGCTCCATATTGGGACTCGCGGCTTCGCGCCAGATCTTTGCCACGTTCGGCGGCAAATCACGCTCGATATCCAAAGCCTGATCTGACGGAAGATGGTCGCGCACCACCGACAGCGCGTTCACCACGGTCTTCCGCGATCCCAGCTCCGACGGTTTCCAGCCGGCATCGTCGGTCACGTCGACGAAGAAATCCTGCGGAGGTTCTTTACCGAACAGCTTAACGATGTTCCCTCCCTTCAGCACTTCCGCTTTGCATCTGGGCGGCAGGGCGTTGATCAGCTCATTGCGCGGACCATCGTCGAGCTGTTGCGCCAAATGCTTTATCGCGGCGGCCGCCCATGCCAGCGCGCGCTCGTCGTTGAGCCCGGGAAGACGGCTCTTGAGCTGGTTAAGAAATTCGTTTTCTGTGTAGCGCGGGCTATCGTATTGAGATGTTTCCATGCTTACCTCTAATGAACTTCGAAAGGCTATCTTAAGGATAGGCACAGCCCTTCCGCTTCGGGCAACGTTTTACTTAGGAGTAGGTCCGATCCAGGCCAATTTGAGTATTGATCATCCGTAACAGCGAGCTATTCTGCTGGAGCTTCTCGAAGGAACTTCTCAGCTCCAAGGAATTTCCCAGGAGGTCGGCGGATGAAACTGGATGTGGTTGCGGCGCCAATGCTCGTGACCGCGATTGCTATAGGCTTTCTCTCTGGATGTACTAAATCAGCGCCCGCGACGGCCGCCGAGCGCGGGCGGCAGGATTATCTGACTTACTGTATTCAGTGTCACAATCCTGATCCGACCCAACCAGGCAGCCAGGGACCTGCGTTGGCCGGCTCGTCCCGTGAATTGCTCGAAGACCGCGTGCTCCGCCTCACTTATCCGCCAGGCTACAAGCCCAAGCGCAATACTCACACGATGCTCGCGATGCCGCAGCTCGCGCCCAAAATCGACGACCTCGCGGCATACCTGTCACAGGCGGGAAAGGATCAGGGGCAATGAGCCGGGGCAATTGGATCCATGTCGCCGAAGTTTAAAAATGTTGACCATCTCGGCTGTGGCTCCTATCGTGAAAATGAGACACAATGGAAGCGGCCGCACGGCGTATCAAAGACGCTCCCCGTCAGGGCGCGGATTGAGCTGGAAGCGTCGCGTTCTCGAAGTTCCCTGTCGGTCAGTAGGAGATGAGGGCAGGCCTCCATGCGCTTGGAAGCTGAAACGCGGCGCGGCTTGATGAGGCGCGGTTTTGGCTCGTTGAAATTGCGCTCGGTTTAGCGAACACACTTAGATCTATAAGGAGAAGACCGATGGCTTTTACGCTCCCACCATTGCCCTATGCGAAGGAGGCGTTGGCGCCGCACATTTCGGCCGAGACTCTCGAGTTCCATCACGGCAAGCATCACGCGGCCTATGTGAACAAGCTCAACGAGCTGGTTGCGGGCGGCAAGTTCGCCGAGATGAAGCTCGAGGAGATAATCAAAACCGCCGGGCCCGGACCGGTTTTCAACAATGCTGCCCAGCATTGGAATCACAGCTTTTACTGGAACTGCTTGAGCCCTAAGGGCGGTGGCGAGCCCTCCGGAGCTCTGGCCGACAAAATCCGCAAGTCGTTTGGCGGCTACAAAGAATTCAAGGAAAAATTCAGCGACGCCGCGGTAACTCAGTTCGGCAGCGGATGGGCCTGGCTGGTCAAGAGCGGCGACGGCCTCGCGATCGAGAAAACCCCGAACGCCGAAACGCCGATTCAGCATGACAAGCCCACGCTGCTGACCTGCGACGTATGGGAGCACGCATACTATATCGATTACCGCAACGCCCGCCCCAAATACGTCGAAGCCTTCTGGAACGTGGTGAACTGGGAGTTTGTTTCCTCGAATCTGAAATAAAATTGCGGTAATAATAATTCTCAACAACCGGCCGGGATGCTTCGCGCTTCCCGGCCGGCGATAAGCAGGCGAGCGTGGCTGTTCTGCCGGATATCGTTCCGCTGTTTCCGCTTCCCAATCTGGTGTTGTTCCCTGGGGTCGAGGTTCCCTTGCATATCTTTGAGCCGCGTTACCGGGAGATGGTGGCGGACGTGCGCGAAGGCCACGGCATCATCGGGATGACTCTGCTCAAGGGCGACTGGGAGCAGGACTATTATGGCTCTCCCGAACTCTTCGGCGTCGGATGCGCGGGAAAAATCGAACGCTTGGTGAGCCTTCCCGACGGGCGCTACAACCTGCTGCTAACCGGCCTCAGCGAGTTCCGCATAATCCGCGAGCATTCTGATCGGCTCTATCGGCAGGCCGAGGTCCGTCCCTGCGCGCCCGAGCCGTCGGCGCTCGAGCTCGACGACGAAGCGATGGTTTACCTGCGCGATCTGCTGACCGCTTATTTGGGCAGATCGGCCTGGGAAGCCTGGCGGGAGTTAGTCGATCAGCGCGGTTTTCGCGACGCCGCCCTGGTCAATTTCCTCTGCTTCCACTTGGATTTCAGCACGCTCGAAAAGCAGACCCTGCTCGAGGCGCGCGACGAAAGATTCGGCTGCCTGCTCGATATCCTGACCTTCAAGATTGAGGAGCGGAAATTGGGTCCGGGCGGCGATAGCGGCGGCTCAGGCGTGGTCCAGTAGTCGCACGCGGAGTTGTCAACGCGACACCTCGTTCCGGTTACCGGTTCAGCGAAAAATTGATCTAGAGCTGCACTCCGGCCTGCAGCAAAATACCATTGTGAATCAAAAAGCTACGGATGGTATTGCCGCGATGGGCGCGTTCGCGAGTGCTGAGATTCTCGGCTGCCGCCTGGAAATCGGCGACCATCTGGGCGACTCGCTTGCGCCCCTTGATGCTGATCTTGGTGTCGCGGCCTTCCTTTTCCAGCAGACACGCTTTGATAACTTCGTCGGGGTCGAGCTCAACCGAGCGGCAAAACTCCTCCAGCAGCTTGAGCCGCGAGGGATCGGCTGCCGCGTCAACACCCGATTGTTCCCGCAAACCTTGAAACCAGGTTTGGACGGAAGGGTAGCTTTCCAAGGGGGTCTTCAATTCGCCCATAGCCGTAAGGAGGGGGCGGCCGCGATTGGCCGCCCCGTCGCAATTATTCAGGCAGCCCGAACATCTGCGCCATCGCTTTGACCTCGGCTTTGCGCCACGGCAGCGGAGCCGGCGCGGTCAGCAGCTTCTTCTCCTTGAGCTCCTCGGTGACCTTTGGATCCGGCTTGAACGGCGTGCCGTACTTGCCCTCGAAGTAGATTTCTTCCATCGGCGGGCGCGGGCGCTGTCCGCCGGCTTCCCAGCTCTCCGCGGGATAACCCACCAGCAGGCACCATAGCGGCACCCAGTGATCAGGCACGTTCAGAACCTTTTTCACCGGTTCGGGGACAAAAGCGGTAAGGCAAACTCCGAGGCCCTCGTCGACCCCGGCGAGCATCGCCTGACAAACCGCGACGCCGGCGTCGCCCGCCACCAAGGCGATCGACTGGGGAAGATTTTCCGCCAAGGGCTTCAGAATATTTGGCCACACGAACTCGTCTACAAATTTGTGACTCCATCCAAGCGATGCGTTGAGCGCGCCAACATCCACCAGTTTTTTGAGCCGAGCCTGCGCCCCGTGAAAAGCCTTGGTGTCGGCGTATGTGTAGATGTGGATGGGAGCAAGTTCGATCTGTCCCGAGACCGGTGTTTGGAGCGCCTTGATCGTGTTCTGGTCGAGTTTGTCACGCTCGACCACGATCGCTTTCATGAAGGTGGCGTTGACCGCGCACGACGCCTGGCGTGCAGCCTCGAGCATGGTCTGAATCTTCTCGCGCTCGACCGGCCTCCACGATTGGAAGTAACGGATCGACCGCCGGCGGCCTACAACCTCTTTGAACTCCATGGCTCCTCCTTGGGAATGACTTTTAAGGAATCGATAGTTTCACTGGCTGCCGCGATGAATATGCGGTGCCGCACCGTTCGGGGATCATGACCCCAGTTTTGCGGCGAAGGGCGTCAACGTGGAGATTCCGTTCGTCGATGGTCGCTGGATGCGCTTTCATCGGGCCGACCGGCGCGCCCTCAGATAACTTAAGCAGATAATCAATCTCAAGCGGTCTTATAGTACAGGGTGGCGGACGGCGTCCAGCAGAGATGGCTGATACAAAATAAGCAGCGTGGCCCGAGTTGCGACCGCACAGATTCAAGATCGAGACACGCCGTCGCAGGGACGGTCAATCGCCACACAAATTGGGCGTTATGACCGGGATAAAGTTCGGCGCGAGGTTTGCGTTAGTGGATGGTGACGGCGGTTGTTGCTAGGCGGATGGCTGAGCGGAACATATTTTCTTGACAATGAAAAAAGCGGATGTTAGCAAAGATCCATCTCGGCTGTGACCCACGCGTAAGCGCGTCTCAAGGAGCTCGATTTGCACCTCGAGGGGCCACGCGAACGGCCGCCTCAATAGCTAACAAGCAGGCCTTGGCGATGCCAAGGCGTGAAAGGAAGGCCTCAGGCCGCGGACGAAGTTGCGTCCCCCCCTTCGCAGCCCGTCCCGCACGGTTTAGAGGCCTTCCTTTTTCTCCCCCTCGCGTCGTCACGCTCGCACACGCGGGGCCTTCTTCCGAAGGAAGGCCTCAAACCGCGTCTGAGGTTGTGCCCCCCCTTCACAACCAACGGCGTCAGGTTTCGAGGCCTTCCTACCTTCCACACAACTAACGCAGGTTGCGCTGATTCAGACCGGCTCCACGAAATGCCTCGCGGTTGGGGAAAATACGCTCGTGAGCCTTTTAGCGACCGCGACTGTCTCATCAAGTGCGACAGTTTCGGGCTGATGAGACAAAATGTTGGCGACCAAAACTCATCGATTATCAATTGCTCAAGCGAAAACCTACTTTCGGTCAAGGCGAAATCGTCTTTTTAGGTATTAGGCACGTTCGTTGCGTAATCCGCCGTCAATTCTTTGTGCTCGCACCTGCCGGTCAAGCGATAACTTGAGGCAGGTGAAAGGACGGTGTCGGGGGTAACAATGATGGACAGCGACAATTCAGCGCTCGGTTCGCTATTTGTGCCGGACGTTATCACACCAGCCCAGTTCTATGACGAACGTCGGGACGATGGGCAGATTCGGCCGGTGAAGAGGTTGATGCTAGCGGTGTTGGAAGACGCGCTGCGATGCTTCCAGAATAACCTCGACGCGAAAACGGAGCTGCGCCGCCGGCTCTTCAAAGAAGCCGAAGAATGGTTGTGCGGTAGCGGCGGGGAAGGCCCGTTCTCTTTCGAAATCGTGTGCGAAACGCTCGGCATCGAGCCGCGCTTTCTGCGCCAGGGATTGCGCGATTGGCGCGCACAGCAGCAGGCTGGCGGTATCTGCCGGCGCCTGGCCCGACGCTCACCCGTGGTGCGCACCGGACGTATCCGCGCTACGGTGCGGCGCCGTCGCAACAAGCTGGCGAGCAACGCCTAGAACCCGAGTCGAGCGCTCGCGACAGCGGCGCTCTCCTGAGGTGGCGCGTCGGCCACGAGTCGGCGCGCGAGGCTAGGCAACGATTCCCGGCTTGGAATCTCCGCGGTTGGCGCCCGCTCCGATCGAAATGACCGCCTGCGCCCTAGCGGCGCGCGCTTTTCAGTTAAATTGATTGCTCGCGCTCACGCGGTTTGAAACGCGATCAGCTCGCCGCGCTCCACCTTTCGCGCGCGACCTTCGATATGCGCGTATTCAAGATGGGCGAGCGTTTCGAACGTCGCCGCCATCACGTGGAATACCGGACGCTCCTCGCCGCCGAAAACCTGCTCGGCCACTTCGAACGCGGTCATCGGGCGATTCTTTACCAAATCGAGCATCTCGCTTTCACGATACTGATGGTGCTCGATCAACTGGTTGGCGCGATGACGATGGTCATGATAGACGCCCCCGTGTGCCGGCAGCACCAATTCCACGTCGAAACGCTGCACCTTCCGCTGTGAGGCGAGGAAGTCGCCCAACGGATTTAGCGGGCTCTCCGGATAAAGACCGACGTGCGGCGTGATCTTCGGCAGTAGATGGTCGCCGACGATCATCACCTTCTCGTCGCGTAAGTAGATAACGCAGTGTCCGGGCGAATGGCCGGGCGTCCACACGACCTCGAGTTTTCGATCGCCGATCGGAATCACGTCGCTATCGCGGATAAACGCGTCGGGTTTGGTGGAGGGCTTATACTGATCCGATCCCATCCACGCCGGCCGCATCCCCTCTGGCGCGAAACGATCGACTGGAAATCCGTGCCGGATGAAGAATGCGCGGGCTTCGGGAATCTCCATCGGCGACAGCTTCGTGAACCGCAGCACGCGATTGACCCGTTCGAGCTCGAGCTCGTTGAGGTACACCTTCGCACCGCTGCGCTCCTGTATCACCGCCGACGCGCCGAAATGGTCGACGTGGTAATGCGTCCCTATTAATACGTCGAGGTCTTCGAGCTTGAGACCCAGCGTCGCGAACGCTTCCTCCAGCGTGCTCACGCTGTCCGGGGTATTCATTCCGGTATCGATCAGCACCCA
>DATJOQ010000039.1:0-15189 GCA_035506935.1 Binataceae bacterium (SeqCode)
CGCCTTTCTCGAACGGCAGGCGGTAGCCAAGCAGCGGCAGGAAGTGTTCAGCAAGCTCGAGAGCCAGAGCGGACTCAAGATCATGCTGGAGCCGCCTCGGGTGCAAGTAGCAACAGACGGCACCGCGGTTACCGGGCCCAAAGATGCGCCGGTGACGATCGTGGAGTTCTCGGATTTTCAATGCCCTTACTGCAAGCGTGCGGAAGCTTCTCTGACCGAAGTGCGCAAGGAATACGGCGACAAGGTGCGCACGGTGTATCGTGACTATCCGCTACCGATCCACGATCACGCGATGAAGGCGGCAGAAGCGGCTCGTTGCGCCGAGGAGCAGGGAAAGTTCTGGCCGTATCACGACGAGCTGTTCTCCGATCAGAGCAAGGAGGATGATGCCGGGCTGAAGGCCACCGCGGCCAAGATTGGACTCAACACCAAGCAGTTCGACGACTGTCTGGACAAGGACAAGTACGCCGAGCAGATCAAGAAGGACGAGGCGTACGGCTCGACGCTTGGGGTACATGGCACGCCGGCCTTCTTCATCAACGGCCGTTTCCTCGACGGCGCGCAGCCGCCGCAGGCTTTCGAGGAAGTGATCAACGAAGAGCTGGCTCGCCAGGGCGTGCAGAAGCAAGCATCGTCGAAGTAATCGATTCCGAATCATGGTGGCCGCGCGCCTGGCGCGCGCGGCCACTGCCCCACAAAAGCGGCCTCTCTCGCATCGCGCAGGCACCCACCGGTCGAATCTCCCTCGCACGCTGAATTTGACGCTCGTGTTTTTTCGATGGTAGCGTCGTCGGATACGCTAGCCGGGTAATACGCGGCTAGCGCAAAATCACTCGGAGCGAACCGATGATGAAACCCATAAGCGGGCGATGGTGGCCCTTGCCCATCGTCTATACTGCGACCTGTTTGCTGATTGGCCTGCTGTCGATACAAGCGTCGGCGCAGGCGCCTCCGGTAAGAACGCGGGCCGACCTCGGCCAGTGGCTACGCCAGTATTCCGACGCCAAGCCTGATTTCAAACCGGGCGACGTGATTACCGGTGCTCAGATAGAAAAGCTGCGCCCGTTCGTGCCGCCGGGATATCTCGACCAGATGAATTTCCCCGAGTTGCGGGTGGAAATAATCCCGACGCGCAGCCACGCGCCGCGCGCGGATTACCAGGCGTGCACGGAAAAATATCAGTCGCAGGTGAAGCTCAACGCGGACGGCAGTATCGCCAATTACACCTGCGGGCAGCCGTTCGCCGACAGCTCGATCAGCGTCAATGATCCGCAATCGGGATTCAAGGCGGTGCAGAACCTGGAATATCGATGGCAGAACTACGGCCAGATGATCCTGAATACGTATTACATCTGGCAGCGCTTCGGCGGATCACATGCCGGGGCGCAGCTGACGCAGCTCGATTTTCCGCCCGAGAATTGGATCTCGGGGATGACCTTCACGACCAAGATGCCGAGTGACGTCGGCCAGTTTTTCGGTGGCGGCGGCACGATCCAGCGTATCGTGAACGCGTTCTATCACCGCATCTATCTGAACCATCTGGCGCAACTCTCGGACCAGGGCTTCGCGTTGCAGGTGGGCGACGCCAAGGATTTTATCTGGAAAGAGTTCAACGGCCTGTTTTCACCGTTCGACGTGCGCGGCACCGTGATTATCGATTATCGCTACTCAAATCCGAACCGTGCCGATGACGCCTGGGTGTACGATCCCAAGCTCAGGCGGGTGCGGCGAATCACGGTCGAAGTAAAATCGGATTCGGTGGCGGGAACCGATCAGACTTACGAGGATTTCTATACGTTCTCGGGGCGGCCGGTGCGATGGAATTTCAAGTTCCTGGGATGGAAGGACGCGCTGTGCGTGCACGATTCCAAATACGATTACGCGCACTGCTATGGCCCCAACGGGCTGGTGCCCAACGACGTGTGGTCGCTCAGACGGTTTGCGGTGGTCGAGCGCATCCCCAAAGAACCGCATCATCCGTACAGCAGCGCGGTGATGCTATGGGACGCCGAGAACTGGCAGCCGTGGATGATGCTGGCGTTTGGACCGGACAAGAATCTTTTGAAAATTTCGGTCTTCCAGCAACGCTGGAGCGAGGATTTCAAGGACTGGGCGGAGATCAATCACGGCGTGCAGGTGACTACGCCGATCGGCATCCAGGTGCTCGACCTGAAAAAGCAGCAGGCGACGGTGTTCTACGATTTCGGCAGCGGATTCCCGACGGTCAGCGCCGAGCACGTGCGCCAGTTGTACGACATCAGCAAGCTGGAAGAGGCCCATCGCTAGGCGCGCCGGCGCACGAAACGATTCGGCTAAGATCGATCGATGCGGCGTATCGCGGATGTGCCGTTTGACACCTAACAGGGAGTGCGGAGAAGATTTTTAGATGGAGAACGAGCAGGAGAAGCTGATCCTCGATGCGGTCGATAAATTTCTCGACACCGCGGTCAAGCCGCACGTTCAGAAGCTCGAGCACGACGACGTCTATCCGGCCGAGATCGTCGAGAAGATGAAGGAGCTCGGGCTGTTCGGATGCCTGATCGGGACGGAGTACGGCGGATTGGGTTTGAGCGCCAGCACCTACGCCAAGATTATCGAGCGGATTTCGGCGGTGTGGATGTCGGTCAGCGGGATTATCAACTCGCATCTGATCATGTCGATGACGGTGCAGCGCAGCGGAACCGAAGAGCAGAAGCGCTACTATCTGCCCAAGTTCGCGACCGGCGAGTTGCGCGGCGGCGTCGGTCTGACCGAGCCGGATTGCGGAACCGACCTGCAGGCGATTCGCACGGTGGCGAAACGCGAGGGCGACTATTATGTCGTCAACGGCCGCAAGACCTGGATCACCAACAGCATGTACGGCAACACGATCGCGCTGCTGGTGAAGACCAATCCCAACACGCAGCCGGCGCACAAGGGAATCAGCCTGCTGGTGGCGGAAAAGGCGCCGGGCTTCGTGGTGACGCGGAAGCTCGAGAAGCTGGGCTATCGCGGAATCGATACCTGCGAGCTGGCGTTCGAGGACTACAAGGTTCCGGTCGGCCGGCTGATCGGCGGAGTCGAGGGACGCGGCTTGCAGCAGATTTTGAGCGGGCTCGAACTCGGGCGAATCAACGTGGCGGCACGCGGCGTCGGGGTGGCGCAGGCGGCGCTGACCGAGTCGGTCAATTATTCGAAAGTAAGAAAGACCTTCGGCAAGCCGATCTGCGAGCATCAGGCGATCCAGCTCAAGCTGGCCGACATGGCGACGCGGCTGGAAGCTTCGCGCCTGCTGGTACAGCGAGCGGCCGAGGCCTACGATCGCGGCGAGCGCTGTGACATGGAGGCGGGCATGGCCAAGTTGTTCGCGACCGAGACGGCGGCGGAGAACAGCCTGGAGGCGATGAGAATCCACGGCGGCTACGGCTACTCGGTCGAGTATCCGATCGAGCGACTTTATCGCGACGCTCCACTATTGCTGATCGGCGAGGGCACTAACGAGCTGCAACGGATCATTATCGCGCGGCAACTGATCGGGCGGTCGAATCAATAGAGCCTCGCGGCCGGAGTACGCGCGAGGCTATTTTCCGCGTGCGCTGTCCATGTGGAATTTGTGCAGGAAGCGATGGAACAGCGGCGCGATCAGCAGGCCGGCGATGCTGATAATCGCAAGTCCGCTATAGAGCGCGTAGAAAGACGCGAACAGCTTGCCGGCGGGTGTGTGAATCGGATCTACCGGACCCATGCCGCCGAGGATCATCGCGGCGTTGAGCAGCGCGTCGATCCACGGCAATCCTTCGATGAAATGATAGCCGCATACGCCCAGCGCCAGCGAGCCTACAACGATGGTGCCGGCGAGCGCGGCCCATCCCAACAGGCGCCGAATGAAGCGCGCGCGAGATATGACGGGTTGATAGCGCCGCTCGAAGAGCATGGCCGAGCTTAGCAGTTTGGGCTGCGGTGTGAGATCGGGGGGTAAAAAAATCAATCGCGGTTGCCGGTCGCAAGCTTGACGTAGTAATCGTTTGGGTTGCGCCAATGCGCCGAGCGTCGAACCTGTCTGGCGCGCAAGGAGCGTGGAAAAGTGAAGATCGGACTTTTCGCGATCGTATCGGGAAGCGGAAACGCAATGACTTTGGTGAAGTCGCTTGCCGCGAACGCGGAGCGGCTCGGATTCTCCACTCTATGGGTCCCGGAACACGTCGTACTGATCGAGAAATACGCGTCGCAGTACCCTTACAGCCAGGACGGCGTTCTGCCGCTGCCCACCAACGCCCCGATTCCCGATCCTTTCATCACGCTGACCGCTGCCGCGTCGGCCACCGAGAAGATTCGTCTCGCCACCGGAATCTGCCTGGTGCCGGAGCATAATCCGCTGGTGCTGGCGAAGGTGACGGCGACGCTCGATTGGCTGAGCAACGGGCGGCTGATTCTGGGCGCGGGTATCGGATGGCTCGAAGAAGAATTCAACGCGATCGGCATCCCGTGGGAGAATCGCGCGCGGCGCACGCGCGAATATATCGAAGCGATGCGCCGGCTGTGGGGCGATGAGCTCAGCTCGTATCAGGGCGAGTTCGTGAAATTCGGCGGCGTGCAATCGTATCCGAAGCCGGTTCAAGGCGCGAAGCTGCCGGTGATGTTCGGCGGCGAGAGCGGCCCGGCGCTCAAGCGGGTTGCGGAATATGGCGACGGCTGGGTGGGCTTCAACCTGATGCCCGATGAGGCGGCGGCAAAGATCCGCAAGATCGAAGAATTGCTGAAAGCCAACGGCCGCAAGCGCTCGGACGTCGAGCTGATCGTGTCACCCTATACCAAGCCGGCGCGCCCGGACGATCTGAAACGCTATCGCGACGCGGGTGTCGAAGAGCTCGTGATCGTCAGCGCCTTCGTTCCGCGCAACGCCGAGGAGGTCAGCAAACTGGTGGGCGAGGTCGCGCGGACCTGGGTTGAGCCGGCGGCAAAACTCTAGCGCATCGGCGTCAGGACTTGTGCTGCTCTTCGAAGTTAGACCAGGTCTGGACGTAGGAATGGCTGCTGAGCTCGATGATCGTGCCCCAGGGATCGCGGCAGTAGCAGACCTTGTAGTCCTTGTTGGAGAAAAGCTTCCACACCTTGCTCATCTGCTTGCCGCCGTTGGCTTCGATGTGTTTGGCGGTGGCCTCGATGTCTGAGGCGGTGATGCAGATATGGAAAATGCCTGTGCGCCAGTACTCGAAGGTGTTGTCGGGCGTGTAGGTCTTCGGCTTGCTGAACTGGAACAATTCAATCCCGACGCCGTCGACGGTTGCCAGATGGGCGAGCTTCACGCCGCCGAAGTCCTTACCGAAGATATCCTTCACGATCTCGCCGAAGTGACTCGCGTCGGCGTTGGCTTCGACCGGATGCACCAGCACGAAGCATCCGAGAACGTCGCGATACCAGGCGACGGCGGCGTCGATATCCGGCACGGTGATGCCGACGTGGTTCATGGCGCGGGGTAGATTCATCGTGGACCTCTTGGTTTGTGCTAGCCGCGCGGGCGCATCCGGTAGCGAATCGGCATGTGCTTGATACCGCCGACGAAGCACGAGCGCATCCGCTGGATCGGTCCGGCGAGCTCGACCGACTCAAAGCGCTCGGCCAACTGACGGAACATCACCTGCAGCTCGAGGCGCGCGATATTGGCGCCGAGACAGTAGTGCTCGCCGATGCCGAAAGCGAGATGGTAATTGGGCGAGCGCGCGATATCGAAAGTGAACGGCTGCTCGAACACGTCTTCGTCGCGATTGGCGGAAGGATAAAACAGCACCAGCACATCGCCCTCATGAATCTTCTGTCCCTGAAGCTCGGTATCGGCGGTGGCGATACGCGCGAACTGGATCACCGGCGAGGTCCATCGGATGATCTCCTCGGTCGCCGACAACACGAGCGCGGGATCGCGCTTGAGCTTTTGCCATTGCTCGGGATGACTGATCAGCGCGTGAAGTCCGCCGGTGGTGGCGTTGCGCGTGGTCTCGTTGCCGGCGACGATCAGCAGGGCGAAGTATGAGAGCAGCTCGAACACGGGCAGCGGCTCGTTATTCACGCGCCCAGCGGCCAGCGCGCTCGCGAGATCGTCGCGGGGATGCTTTCGACGATCGTCGCACAGCGCGCTGAAGTATTGGAAAAATTCCATGCGCGCCTGCTCGAGCGCTTCCTTGACGGTCTGGCTGCCGCCGTACTCGGGGTCGGCGGGACCGATCATCGCGTTGCTCAGACGGAACATCATGGGCCAGTCGGCGCGCGGGATGCCGAACATTTCGGCGATCACGGCGAGCGGAAGTTTGGCCGATACTTCGGTAACGAAATCGCATTCCTCGCGCCCGGCGATGTCGTCGAGCACTTCGGCGGTGATCTGCTCGATCTGATTCTTCAATTGCTGGACCGCGCGCGGGGTGAAGCGGCGGCTCACGATCGAGCGATAGGAGCCGTGCTCGGGCGGATTCATGTTGAGCAACTGGCGCAGAATAGCCTCGTCGGGCTCGGGCATGCCGGGCTCATGTGGAACAACGAACAATCGCTGAGTGCTGCGGAAAAGCGCCGGCTGGCCTGAAACCTCGATGATGTCCTTGTGCCGGGTAATCGCCCAAAACGGAAGGTCGAGGTTGGGGCGCTCGTAACGAAAGACCGGGGCCTCGCGACGAAGCAGCGTCCAGTCCTCATGGGGATAGCCGTGTTGTACGTAGCGATCGGGATTGATGAGGTCGATGGTGTCGAGCGTGAGCGCTGCCATGGGCTAGCTAAGCCTCCCGCGCGAGTGAAGCCGTACTTTTCCCGGCGCTGCTTCGAGATGGATGAGGCTCGTCACTCTAGTCTTCGATTAAGCGAATGGCCTGACGAGGGCAATTGCCGATCGCACGCTCGACCTTGGCGCGCATCGAGGCGGGCGGATTGTCGAGCAGTACGTAGCTGCGGTCGTCGTCGCGAAGTTCGAAGACCTCGGGCGCGATCTCGTTGCATCGGGCATTTCCTTCGCAGAGATTGTGATCCACGACGACTCTCATCCGATCAACTCCTCGATCCGATCAATCGGTAAACCCTGGCCGACAAATTTTGGCGGTCGCGCACGACGGCCAATCGCGCGGCTAGAGATTGTTCTTGTAATCCTCTTCGACCATGGTATCGATCTGGCGCGCAACGACCTCGCGGTCGGCGGTCTTGGGCGCCAGCAGCTTGCCCCAAGAAAACTGCATCGCAGACGGCCAGGTTTCCGGCTTCCACGCCGACGATCGCTTGAAAGCCTTGGCGCAGTGGAAGAAACATTGCTCGACCACGACGCGAGTCACGATTACCGCGGGCTGGTTGCGCGCGGTCAAGCGCTCGCGCAGCGCGGGATCGATGGTCAATTCGGCGCGTCCGTTGACGCGCAGGGTCTCTTCGGTTCCGGGGATGACAAATATGATTCCGACTCTCGGATTGGCGAGTATGTTCTGCAAACCGAACACCAGCTTGTTGCCCTTGCGATCGGGAATCAGCAGGGTGGATTCGTCCTCGACCGCGACGAAGCCGGGGCCGTCGCCCTTGGGCGAGACGTCGATATTGCCCTCGGCGTCGGCGGTGGCGAGGAACAGCAGCGGCGACTGCTTGATAAATTCCACGGCCACCGGCTCCAGCGTGCGCCATACCTTGGCCGGAACCAGCGGATGAGGATGGCCGATATACGCGCGCAACTGTTCCAGGTTCGAGATCCGATGATCGTTCGACTCATCCATCGTTACGCACCTCATCCAGGCTGTGGCTTCGCGAATCCCCTGCGGTTGCAGGTTCCAAGAAATGATCCGCGAGAGCGGCGCTCACAAATTGTAAAAGATCCCGAAGTGTGTTGGCAAACTGAATTGCCGCACGACCGATTGGTTCACTTTGGCGGAGAGAGCAGGCGTGCACGCGCATTTGTCGCACTGCGCGACGCGTTAAAGATTACCGAAAGTCGCGGTGCAGCGGACGCGGCGCGATTTTTTGGAAATCTTCGTTGCGCGTCGGCTCAGGCATGCTACGCTTTTGGTATGCGGTGCGATGGGTTTGCACACCTGGCGGTATATGAAAGCTGACGAACAGGAACTGGAACATGGGGCTTCGTCCGCGCGCCGAGCGCCGTCGGCGGCGATCGGGCCCGTGGTTTCCAAAATCCCGGCGGAGCAGCTCAAGCTCCTGCTGGAGTTGAGGCATAAGGATCCGCATTCGATTCTCGGCGCTCATCCGACCGAGCGCGGCGTGATCGTGCGGGCGTATCGGCCTGACGCGGAACGAATCATGCTGCTAATCGACGGCGAGGCGCCGCGGGCGATGGTGGAGCGGCCGGAGCCGGGATTATTCGAAATCCTGGTCACGGATCGGCGCCAGGTGTTCCCATATCGGATCGAGGTGCATTACGCCGACGACGAAGTCGTGACGTTGCGGCAGCCGTACTCGTTTGCTCCGACGCTCGGCGAGCTCGACCTGCATCTATGGGCCGAGCAGAAGCATCAGCGAATCTGGGACAAACTCGGTGCTCACGTACGCGAGATCGATGGCGTGCGCGGAATCGGGTTCGCGGTGTGGGCGCCGAACGCGGCCGGTGTCAGCGTGGTGGGCGACTTCAATAATTGGGACGGGCGCTTGCACATGATGCGGATGCTCGGCAGTTCGGGCGTGTGGGAAGTGTTCGTGCCAGAGCTCGCGCCAGGGGAGATTTACAAATACGAGATTCGCACCGCGGATCATCATCTGATTCTCAAGAGCGATCCGTTCGCGCAGGCTACGGAATGCCCGCCGGCCACCGCGTCTAAGGTGTACCAATCGAGCTATAGGTTCAAGGATAACGTGTGGATGGCGGAGCGCGCGCGGCGCGACCCGCTGCATAGCCCGGCGGTAATCTACGAAGTTCATCTCGGTTCGTGGCGGCAGGCGGGACCGAGGCAGCCGCTTACGTATCGACAACTCGCCGAGCAGCTTGCCGATTACGTATCCGATCTGGGCTTCACTCACGTCGAGTTCATGCCCGTGATGGAGCATCCGTTCGGCGGTTCGTGGGGCTACGAGGTGACGGGTTACTACGCGCCGACCGCGCGTTACGGGACGCCGGACGATTTTCGCTTCCTGGTCGACACGCTTCATCAACGCGGTATCGGCGTGATACTCGATTGGGCGCCCGCGCATTTTCCGAGCGACGCGTTCGCGCTCGGCCGATTCGACGGAACCGCCTTGTTCGAGCATATCGATCCACGCCAAGGTTTCCATCCGGAATGGAACACCTACATCTTCAATTTCGGACGCAACGAAGTGCGAAGCTTCCTGCTGGGCAGCGCGCACTACTGGCTCGACGAGTTCCACGTCGACGGACTGCGAGTCGACGCGGTGTCGTCGATGCTTTACCTGGACTACGGCCGCAATCACGGCGAATGGATTCCGAACATGTATGGCGGGAACGAGAATCTCGAGGCGATCTCGTTTCTAAAAGAACTCAATCAGCAGATTTACGCGCGCCATCCGGGCGTGATGATGATCGCGGAAGAGTCCACGGCGTGGGCGGGAGTGAGCCGTCCGGTGTACGTCGGCGGGCTGGGATTCGGCTTCAAGTGGGACATGGGTTGGATGCACGACACGCTGGAGTATTTCAGCAAGGAGCCGATCCATCGCCGTTACCATCATCGCGACCTGACGTTCGGTTTTCTCTACGCGTGGTTCGAGAATTTCATCCTGCCGCTGTCGCACGACGAAGTGGTGTACGGCAAGCGCGCGCTGTTGGACAAGATGCCGGGAGATCGCTGGCAGAAGTTTGCTAACTTGCGGTCACTCTTTGGCTACATGTGGGCGCGAGCGGGCAAGAAGGTGCTGTTCATGGGGGGCGAGTTCGGGCAATGGTACGAATGGCAGCACGATTACAGCCTGGATTGGCATCTGCTCGAGGGCGCCGACCATCGCGGGGTGCAAAACCTGGTGCGCGATCTCAACCGGATATACCGCGCGGAGCCGGCGCTGTGGGAGCGCGACCACGATCCGTCGGGGTTCCAGTGGATCGACGCGAACAACACCGACGAAAACGTGATCGCGTTCATGCGAATCTCGCCATCAACCGGGCGCAGGATCGTGTGCGTGGGTAATTTCTCGCCGGTGGTGCGGACCAGTTACCGCGTGGGCGTCCCCGTACCGGGATTGTATCGGGAAATCCTGAATACCGATGCCGAGATTTACGGAGGCAGCAACAAGGGCAACGCCGGCGCGGTGATGGCGGAGAATCAACCGTGGCACGGATTGCCATTTTCGCTGAAGCTGATCCTGCCGCCGCTGGCAACCGTATGGTTCGAAGTTCCGCTCTGAACCGCTCTGCGCGCACGCGCCTGATTAATCGATCGGGCTGCCAGTAACGGCACCTTCTCGCACGCCATCCTCCGCAGCAGTTTCCGCCGCTGCTCGCTTGCGACAATTCGTAGCGCACACGATCGCTTAATTCTGCGAGGCGTGATGCTGTTGCGCGCTGGCGGTTGTGCTAACCGTGGACCAAGCGCGGATTTGCTCGCGAGCGGAGAATGACGATGGTTGACCTTCACGCGACTGAATCTCGTGACGCCGATATATCGAGCCTGCTGATCGCGAACCGCGGCGAAATAGCGATACGCGTGATGCGCGCGGCGGCCGAGATGGGAATTCACACGGTAGCAGTGTTCTCCGAGGATGATTCGCAATCGTTGCACGCACGCAGGGCCGATCATGCGCGCGCGCTGCGGGGCGTCGGCGCCGCCGCGTACCTCGACATCGAACAGATACTGAGCATCGCCAAAGACGCGGGCTGCGACGCGATCCATCCGGGATACGGCTTGCTCAGCGAGAATGCGACGTTCGCGCGGCGATGCGGCGAGGACGGAATCAGGTTCGTGGGGCCGCGGCCGGAGATACTCGAGCTGTTCGGCGACAAAGCGCGCGCGCGATCGATGGCGGCGGGCTGCAAGACTCCGCTGATGGCGGGGACGTCGGGTGCGACCAGCCTCGAGCAGGCGAAGGAGTTTTTTGCCTCGCTAGAACCCGGCGAGTCGATGATGATCAAGGCGATCGCGGGAGGCGGCGGGCGCGGCGTGCGCGTGGTGCGCGATGCCGGCGAAATCGAGGACGCCTATAAGCGTTGTCAGTCAGAGGCGCGGGCGGCTTTTGGCAATGGCGAGGTTTATGTCGAGCGCTTGATGCATCGGGCGCGACACGTCGAAGTGCAAATTATCGGCGATGGATCCGGAGCGGTCAGCCATCTATGGGAGCGCGAATGCAGCGTGCAGCGGCAGCATCAGAAGCTGATCGAGATCGCGCCGAGTCCGGGATTGGAAGCGGGTTTGCGCGAGCGGTTGCTCGCCGCAGCAGTGCGGCTTGCGGAATCGGTGCGGTACGACAATCTCGGCACGTTTGAGTTTTTGGTCGACGCGAGCGCGACGCAGCCGGCGAGCTTCGCGTTTATCGAGGCGAACCCGAGATTGCAGGTCGAGCATACCGTGACCGAAGAAGTCACCGGTATCGACTTGGTCAAGCTTCAGTTGCAGCTCGCGGGCGGCCGCACGTTAGAGGAACTCGGACTGTTGCAAAGCGAGATTCCCCAGCCGCGCGGGTTCGCGATGCAAGTGCGAATCAATACCGAATCGATGGACAGCGCGGGGCGCCCGAAGCCGTCGGGCGGAACGATCGCGGTGTTCGAGGTGCCGTCGGGACCCGGAGTGCGGGTGGATACTTATGCTTATGCGGGTTACACGACGAATCCGCGCTTCGATTCGCTGCTGGCGAAAGTTATCGCGCATTCACCGTCGGCAAATTTCGCCGACGTGGTGAAGAAGACTTATCGGGCGCTGCGCGAGTTCAGGATCGAAGGCGTGGCCACGAATATAGACTTGGTCGAGAAGCTGCTGCAGCGTCCCGAGCTGGCGGCGAACGGAATCTACACGCGCTTCGTCGAGGAGCATATCGCGGAGCTGGTTTCGCACGCGACTCCCGCTCACGCGAGTATCCTGAACGACAACACGGCGAAGCCCGCGCTGGCCGGCGCCAGGATCGATTCGAGCGATCCGCTGGCCGTGCTCGAGCATGGAAAACGCGCGAGCAGCGCCGCCCAGACGAATGCGAGCGCGGGCGCCCCTGCCCTGCCCGCTCCAGATATCGCGGGGCCGGAAAATACGATCGCGATCAAAGCGCCGATGCAGGGAACGATCGTCTCGATAGACGTGGCGGCGGGCGAATCGGTGCGTCGCGGGCGAGCACTGCTGGTGATGGAAGCGATGAAAATGGAGCACGTGATCGAGGCTTCGAGCAGCGGCGTGGTGCGCGGATTCGGCGTGGCGGTGGGCGACGCGGTGTTCGAGGGGCATCCGTTGGTGTTTATCGAAGAGGCGGAAGTTGAGGCGGCGGATGCGGCCGCGACCAAAGAGATCGATCTCGATCGGGTGCGCGCGGATCTTGCGGAAGTGAATCAGCGCCGTGCGATCGGGCTGGATGCCGGGCGGCCCGAGGCGGTCGCGCGACGGCGCAAAAGCGGGCAGCGCACCGCGCGCGAGAACGTCGCGGACCTGTGCGATGTGGATTCGTTCGTCGAGTTCGGCGCGCTGGTGATCGCGGCGCAGCGGCGGCGGCGTGCGCTCGACGATCTGATCAAGAACACGCCGGCCGACGGACTGATCGCGGGAGTCGGCAGAGTCAACGGCGAGCTGTTCGACGATGCGGAGACGCAATGCGTGGTGATGGCGTACGACTTCACCGTGCTCGCGGGCACGCAGGGCCAGCAGAACCATCGCAAGAAGGACAAGATGTTCGAGCTTGCGCGCGAGTCGCAACTGCCGGTGGTGATTTTCACCGAGGGCGGCGGCGGGCGGCCGGGCGACACGGACGGGCTCTGGGTAGCGGGTCTCGACTGCATGGCGTTCAACTACTGGGGCCGGCTCAGCGGGCTGGTGCCGCTGGTCGGAATCAATTCGGGCAAGTGCTTCGCGGGCAACGCGGCGCTGCTCGGATGCTGCGACGTGGTGATCGCGACGGCGGATTCGAATATCGGGATGGGCGGCCCGGCGATGATCGAGGGCGGCGGACTCGGCATCTTTCGCCCCGAAGAGGTCGGGCCGATGGCGGTGCAGGTACCCAACGGCGTGGTCGATATCGCGGTCGCGGACGAAGCCGAAGCGGTGCGGGCGGCGAAGAAATATTTATCGTACTTCCAGGGATCGATTCGTGATTGGCAATGCGCCGACCAGCGAAAACTCCGCGGTATCATCCCGGAGAACCGGCTTCGCATCTACGATGTTCATCCGGTGATCGAGACGCTGGCGGACAGCGGTTCGGTGCTCGAACTGCGGCGCGAATTCGGAATCGGCATGGTGACGGCGCTCACCAGAATCGAAGGACGGCCGCTCGGGGTGATCGCGAACAACCCGGTACATCTGGCGGGAGCGATCGACGCTGACGGGGCGGACAAGGCTGCGCGCTTCATGCAACTGTGCGACGCGTTCGATATCCCAATCCTGTTTTTGTGCGACACGCCCGGAATCATGGTCGGCCCGGAGATCGAAAAGCGCGCGCAGGTGCGGCACGTGGCGCGGATGTTCGTGACCGGCGCCAATCTCAGCGTGCCGTTTTTCACGATCGTGCTGCGCAAGGGATACGGATTGGGCGCGCAGGCGATGGCGGGGGGGAGCTTTCGGGTTCCTTTCTTCACGGTCGCATGGCCGACGGGAGAATTCGGCGGGATGGGACTCGAGGGCGCGGTGAAGTTGGGCTTCCGCAAGGAACTCGCGGCGGAAACGGATCACGCCAAGCGCAAGGCGCTGTTCGATGAGATGGTGGCGCGGATGTACAAAATCGGCAAGGCGGTCAACATGGCGTCGAACTTCGAAATCGACGACGTGATCGATCCGGCCGAGTCGCGCAGATGGATCATGACGGCGCTGCGTTCGGCGCCCTCCCCTGCGCCGCGTAGCGGCAAGAAGCGACGGCATATCGACACCTGGTGATCACTCGTCACGCAAGTTAGCCCGTCGAGTAAAAATCGCGGGCTTGGTATCGCGCAAATGAGCGGGTTCCAACGTGGCGCGCCATCTGCGAAGATCTGACGGGGCGCGCGAGCGGTTGCGCAAGGGCGCACCGCGGACTTGCGATATCTGCTCACGCCGACAATGGGGGATTCATGTCCAACGAGATGGAAATCGTCGACGGCAACGAAGCCGCGGCGTCGGTTGCCTACCGTGTGAACGAGGTAATCGCGATCTATCCGATCACGCCGTCGTCGCCGATGGGCGAGGCGTCGGATCAATGGAGCGTCGAGGGGTGCAAGAACATCTTCGGCACGGTGCCGCAGGTGGTGGAGATGCAGAGCGAGGGCGGTGCCGCGGGGGCGTTGCACGGAGCGTTGCAGGCGGGAGCGCTGGGGACGACGTTCACCGCGTCGCAGGGTCTGCTGCTGATGATTCCAAACATGTACAAGATCGCGGGCGAGCTAACCGCGTGCGTGATTCACGTCGCGGCGCGGACGGTGGCGACGCACGCGCTCTCGATTTTCGGTGATCACAGCGACGTGATGGCGGCGCGCGCGACCGGGTTCGCGATGCTGTGTTCGAACTCGGTGCAGGAGGCGCACGACTTCGCGCTGATCGCGCAGGCGGCGTCGCTCGAATCGCGCATCCCGTTCCTGCATTTCTTCGACGGCTTTCGGACTTCTCACGAGCTGAACAAAATCTATCCACTGTCGGACGACGACCTACGCGCGATGATCGACATGAAGTTCGTTCGCGAGCATCGCGGGCGCGCGCTCAGCCCGGATCGGCCGATGCTTCGCGGGACGGCGCAGAATCCCGACGTGTTCTTTCAGGCGCGCGAGGCGATCAATCCTTTCTATCGCGCCTGTCCGACGATCGTTCAGGACGTAATGGAGCGCTTCGCGCAGCGGACGAATCGTCATTATCGGTTGTTCGACTACGTGGGCCATCCAAGCGCCGAACGGGTGATCATAACCATGGGATCGGGCGCGGGCGCGGCGGAAGAAACGATCGAGCGGCTGATCGCGGCGGGCGAAAAGGTGGGCGTGCTCAAGGTGCGGCTGTTCCGCCCCTTCGACGGCAACGCGTTAATCGCGGCGCTGCCGAAAAGTGCTCGCGCGATTGCGGTGCTGGATCGCACCAAGGAGCCAGGCGGTGTCGGCGAGCCGCTTTATCTCGACGTGGTTACCGCGCTCAGCGAAGCGCGAGCGGGCGGAATCGG
>DATJOQ010000040.1:0-2275 GCA_035506935.1 Binataceae bacterium (SeqCode)
GCCCGAGCACGTGCGGATGTCCTACGCAACCTCGCGGCAAAATCTCGAAGAGGCGTTCAAGCGAATCGAGAACGCAGTGCGCAAGCTCAAGTCCTGAATTGCCGCGATCCGCTCTGCCGTTAACTCAAGCGCGTCTGCCTAACTGCGCCGCCACGGCGCCGGATACTCGCCGGTCCTGAGGAAGCGCGAGTAATCGGCAAGGATCTCGGCATGATCGAACGCCAGCGGCGACGGTAGATGATCAAGCGCGAACAGCCCGAGGTTCTTGGCGTCGTCGGCGGCCTTGGGCGTACCGCGGCCAGTACCGATGTAAACCGCGGTTACCGTGTGACCCCTGGGATCGCGATCGGGACGGGAATAGATTCCGAGCAGGGCGCGCAACTCGACTTCGAGCGAGGTTTCCTCGAGCGCTTCGCGCACCGCAGCGACTTCGACCGGCTCGCCCACGTCGACGAAGCCGCCCGGAATCGCCCATCCGTGAGGAAAATTCTTGCGCTCGATCAATACCAGGCGGCCGTCGAGCTCGATTATCACGTCGGCCGCGATCAGCGGACAGGTTGGACGTGGCATAATGATAATCTAACATGCGCCGATCGTGCCCGCATGCACTTTGCTTGGCAGCCATTGACAATCGGGATCGCGAGACCCACAGTTTTTAGACCATGATGCGTGTTGCACGGCTCTACGACTTTGGCGACATCCGGATCGAGCAGGACGCTCGCCCCGAGATCGGCCCGGCGGAAATCCTGGTGCGCACCCGCGCTTGCGGAATCTGTACCGGCGATATCATGCCGTGGTACTTGCGGCGCAAGGCGCCATTGGTGCTCGGCCACGAACCCGTCGGCATAATCGAAGAAGTTGGGCGCGACGCCAACGGATTTCGGCCGGGCGAGCGAGTGTTCGTGCATCACCATGCCCCCTGCCTTCAATGTCACGCCTGCCGGCGCGGCGAATACGTGCAATGTCAAACCTGGCGCGAGAGCAAAATCGTGCCGGGCGGGATGGCGGAATACTTCCGCGTCGGCGCGATCAATCTGAGCGACACGCTCAAGATGCCTGAGTCGCTGAGCGACCTTGACGGCGTGCTGATCGAGCCGGCCGCATGCGTAGTCAAATCGATCCACAAATCGGGCCTCAAACCGGGCGAGTCAATTCTGATTATCGGGCTCGGAATAATGGGCATGATGCACGTGCGGCTCGCGCGCAATCTCGGCGCGGGAGTCATAATCGGCGCTGACCTTTTCGAGCAGCGGGCTCTGCGCGCGCGCGAATTGGGCGCCGACTTCGGCCTGGTGGTTTCGGGAGATAACCTGGCCGAGCAGGTGCGCGAGATAACCAAGGGCACGATGGCCGACGTGGTAATCGTGGGTCCGGGCACTCCCAAAGCGCTGCATGCCGGCCTTGCCGCCGCGGGCAAGGGCGCGACGCTGCTTCAGTTCACCTCCACGCCGCCGGGCGAGGAGATGACGATCAATCCGCACGATCTTTATTTCAACGAGATTCGCATGATTCCCAGCTACTCGTGCGGACCCGACGACACCCGCGAATCGCTCCGGCTGATCGAGCGCGGCGTGCTGAGCGCGCGCGACCTGGTGACACATCAGTTTCCGCTCGAGCGCATCGGCGACGCGTTCGCAACCGCGCAAAAACCCGAGGCGCTCAAGGTCGCGGTGACGTTTGACGCTTAGAAAAAGCCCATGGCGATAAAGCGCCGCCGGCGGGTCGGGTCCAGGCAGCCCGTCACATTTATCGAAACGCCCTCCCCTCGCGATCCGGAAGTTATCAATCCGCTCGAAGTTGTTGCGCTCGAGCAGGGATACGGCGGCTCGCGGTATCCAGAAAAGATTCCGCATCGATGGATCTGCTCGTTCATGGATCGCCTGACACTGGAAGTGTTGAATCGCTATCCCGGCGCGCACGCGATCCATAGTTCGGGTTCGCTGTGGGGCAGCGCGGGCTCCAAAATTTCGGCCGAGGGCGGAGCGCCGCCTCACGATCTCGCAGCCGCGATCGAGCAGTCGCGCCGCTCACGCGTCGCACTCATTTTCGAGCACGGCGGCCAGCGCTACGGCTACACCAAGCTCGGGGTCGGCGCGCCGATCGCCGCAACCGGAATCGAACGACTGATCGCGTTGGGCGCGAGAGAGATTATCATCGCCGGAACGGTCGGCGTGCTCGATCCTTCGATTCGCCGCGGCGATCTGATCGTTGCCACGCGTGCGATCCGCGAGGAGGGAACTTCCTTCCATTACCTGCCCGCCGCGCGCTTCGTCTC
>DATJOQ010000041.1:0-9039 GCA_035506935.1 Binataceae bacterium (SeqCode)
ATGAATCGTCGGCTAACGCTTCACGGCTAGCACGTATGGCTGCTGGGCTGCGAACGATTTTGGAAGCGTGAGTAAGAACGCTGGTCAAGCGACGCGGCTCGAGCTGGAGGCGGTTCCGATAACCGCTCGCCGCTGCGCCGCTGAATCTAGACCTTGCCGGGACGCGCGGTCAGGATCTCATCAATAATTCCGTATTCGAGCGCTTCTTTGGGTCCGAGAAAGGTATCGCGATCGGTGTCCTTCTCGATCTGCTTCAAGCTCTGACCGGTATGACGCACGAGGATGTTGTTTAGCATCTCGCGCAGCCTTAGCGCCTCGCGCGCCTGGATTTCGATGTCAGTGGCCTGGCCGCGAAAACCGCCCGAAAGCTGATGAATCAGGACGCGGCCATGAGGCAGCGAATAACGCCGTCCCTTGGCGCCGGCCGCCAGCAGCACCGCGGCCATGCTCGCGGCCTGCCCGACGCATAGCGTCGATACTTCGCACTTGACGAACTCGAGCGTGTCGTAGATCGCGAGGCCCGCAGTAACCGAGCCGCCGGGCGAATTGATATACAGGTTGATTTCTTTGTTGGGATCCTCAGCCTCGAGGAAGAGCAGTTGCGCGGTAATCAAATTGGCGTGATCGTCGGTTATCTCACCGCCCAAAAAAACGATTCGATCCCGCAGCAGGCGCGAGTAGATGTCGTACGCGCGCTCGCCGCGCGGGGTCTGCTCAATCACCATCGGTACCAACACACTCATAGCGCTACCAATATACAGTTTTGTGGCGCGTGATTGAATTCGTTCGGAGACCGCTTACGAAACGCGCTTGTCGTCGCGGTATTCTTCGTCCCAGTTCTGTAGTCCGTTCTTATCCCATCGATGCCAATGGCCTTCGCGCTTGCCGTCGCGATACCGACCTTCATCCGATTCGCGGCCGTCGGCGTACCAGCCGACGTGCTGACCTTCCTGCACGCCATTGCGATATGTGTCGACCGCCAGGCGCTGGCCGCCGGGATAAAAGCGCGTCCACAGACCATCCTGCTTGCCGTCGCGATAATAGCCTTCGAGCATCTTGGTGCCGTTCGGCCAATACAATGTGAACGGGCCGTCTTTGACCGCGTGGCCGCTTGGATCAAGCTTCTCGCACCAGGTTTCCTGTCCTTGCGGCGGCGCCGCTCCCATTAATTTCGCACCGTTGGGGCAGGGCGATAGAATCGCGGTCTTGCACGCGGCCGCCACGGCGGAGGTCAAAACCATCGCGGCGAGCCGGATAATCGTGGCGCGCGAAACCTTGCGTGTCCTTCGCGGCCTCATGGCTGTGATCGGTCAGGACCGCGGAATCGTTCCGCGGTCCCGATCATTGCAGTTTGGCGATTAATTCGAGCCGGTCGAACCGAGCAGATTGCCGCCCAGAGTCGGATGGCCAATCAGCTTGTCGCCGACCACGTTCACGACCGCAGTACGGCCCGATCTGAAGGCGCGCTCAAGTGCCGGCAGAAGCTGGTCGGGCGCCTCGACGTGCTCGCCGTAGCATCCCATTTCGGAGAAGATGCGGTCGTAACGGACGCCTTCCATGATATCGAAAGGTTCGGTGCGGCCCTTCAGCGCCGGCATCAAATCGAAGCTCGGTCCCCACGAGCTGTTGTTCCACAGCAGGCAGATGATCGGCAGCTTGTAGCGGGCGGCGGTTTCCATATCCCAACCACCGATACCGATACCGCCGTCGCCCGTGATGACCACGATTTGCGAGCCGGGACGAGCGAGCTGCGCGCCGATTCCCATCCCGACTCCGTGGCCGACCGGCGCCAGAGGTCCGGCGTCGACTACCTGGCCAGGGAAGCGGCAAGTGAACCACTGGCTCATCCAGCCCGACAGCGTGAAGCTATCGATAATCACAGTGGCGTTCTTGTCGAGTATGGAGACCAGATCCTTGGTCAGGCGCGCCGGATGGAGCGGGCGGTTGTTGCTGACGCCTTTTTCGGTCTCTCGGATAAGTCGCTCGAAATTGGCGCGCGCCTCGGTGAGCTCCTTCACCCATTGCGAGCCGCGATTTTTCGAGAAATCGAGCTTGAGTTCCTTGGCCCGATTGATCAGTTGACGCAGCACCAGCTTACAGTCGCCGACGATCGGCAGATCGGCGTTGACCTGCCATCCGATACGCGTCGGCACGGCGTCGACCTGGATATACTTGGCCTTATCGGTCCACGTCGGCGGCTGCCCGAAATGCTCGCCGCTCCAGAACCGGAACCCCAGTGCGAGCACAACATCAGCGCGGCCGGTGAAGGGCTTCTTGTACGCGCCGCGGATGGCCAGCGGATGCTCTTCGCTGACCGAACCCTGCCCGGCGCGCCGGGTGTATACCGGAATTCCGGTAAGTTCAACAAATTCTTTAAGTTCGGGCGCGGCATTCGACCAGAAGAGTCCGTCGCCGCCAGCGATCAAGGGACGCTCGGCCCGATGCAGCATCTCAAGCGCGCGATCGATATGGGAGGGATCGCCAGCGGAGCGGATATCGTCGCTATCGAAGCATCGTGCGCCCTTGCGCTGACCGCCATCCTCGTCCTTGTGGTAGAGGATGTTCTGCGGAATTTCGACCAGTGCCGGTCCCTGCGGCGGCGCAATCGCCTCGCGAAACGCGGACCGCAGGTCGAACTCGATCGTGCTCCAATCGGTCACGCGCTTGGTGAATTTGGAGAAGCTGGCTACCACGTCGGAGCCGTAAGCTTCCTGAAAGGAGCCGAGATGGTCCTCGGTATTGGGATGCTGGCCGGCGATGCAAACCACGGCGCTGCCGGTCAGGCCAGCTACGCACAAACCCGTGACGGCGTTGGTCAGGCCGCATCCGGCGGTAACGGCGCATACTCCGGGCTGGCCCGTGATCCTGGCGTAGGCGTCAGCCGCGTAGGCAGTGGCCTGCTCGTGACGCATGTGGATCATCTTGACGTCGTTGTTGGTGAGATTGGCCAGAATCGGGAACAGATGACCGCCGTTGATTGTGAAGCAGTACTTGACCCGGTTCTCGCGCAGTACGCGGCCGATCAGTTCACCGCCGTTTACCTTAGCCATCGCGATTCCTCCCTGACTTGACTGTGAGCGACATTGCGCAGCTTGCCTTGGGTGAATCCTGTCACATTTCGTGCGCGCGCCAAAACGGTTGCGGAAATTTCAATGCTTGAGTGGCCGACGACTCGCTTATCGGTTGCTTTTGCTCTGACTGCTATTGTTTTATAGGCCTTGGCTGCTATCAGCACCGTGGCGGCCCAACAACTGATGCGGACGATGACGCTAATCGTGTGCGCGCTGACCGTGGCAATTGGCATCAGCACGGCGCGCGCCGACTCGCCAAACATTAATCCCAATAATCTTCCCACGGGTAACACCACCAGCGCGCCTGCTGCTGCGCCGGGTCCTGCGGTTCCCCAGTTCGGCAACGGATGGTTCGGCAACAGTTGGATAAATCCCGATAAGTGGCCATCGGACCTGCAGTGGCTGAATCCCAATACCTGGCCGTTCACGCTGATCCCGCTGCCGATAGTCGAGACCGATCCAAATCAGGGCACCACGATCGGAATCTTGCCGGTGTGTCTGTTTAACGACTCCAATCACCACATCCAGAATATTCTGGCGCCGGACGTTAACTACAACACTGAATTGGGAGCCGGCGCCGATTTTCGATTCCTGTCTTATCCGTCGGCTGACACCCAGTGGTACGTGATTTCCGGTTTCTCGCAGAATATCGCGCGGCATGTGGACTTACGTTACGAGACCGGGCGCACACGCCAGACCTGGTGGTCGTTCGAGGGACGGCTGTTCTTCGAGCGCGATCCGACCGAACGCTTCTTCGGGTTGGGAAATAATTCCTCCGAGTCGACCGAGAGCAACTACACCACCGAGCAGCTCTACGGCGAGGCGACTCTGGGACTAAACCTCAGCAAGGAGTTCCAAATCGCGCTCCAGGAGCGCCCTCGCTACGTGCGAATTCAACGCGGAGCGCTGAGCGATCTTCCGTACATCGGCACGCTCTTCCCCACGGTCAAGGGACTCAACGGCGGAAGCGAGGTAATGAATCGCCTGATTGCCTCCTACGACACTCGCGACTCAGTTGATATTCCCACAAGCGGCGGATTAGCCGTGTTGTTTGCGGGACTAGTGGATCGCAGATTCGGCAGTTCGGTTTCTTATGATCAGATTGGTGGAGAGTTGCGCCACTACTTCCCACTCAGCAGCCGTCTGATACTGGCGACGCATTTCTACATGCAGTACACGCCGGCCGGCAACGAGACTCCTTTCTGGGCGATGGCGCGGCTGGGCGGTGAGGAGAGTATCATGGCTTCGCAAGAAACCCTGCGCGGCTACGGCGTTGGGCGCTACGTCGATAATAATTTATCGGTTGGCAATATCGAGCTCCGCACGCGGGTCTATGAGACGGTGATCTTTGACACGCACGGTATCCTTGAGCTGGCACCTTTTGGCGATATCGGACGGGTGTTCCACAATCCTGACACCAACCCGTTCTTCGATCTCCATCCGGTAGGCGGCCTGGGTGTGCGCGCGATCGCCGATCCGTTCGTGGTTGGTTATATCGACTTTGGGCTCGGCAGCGAGGGCGGCTCGGTATTCACAGGAATCGACTATCCGTTTTAGCTGCCCGCCGGATCTCCCAGCGGGCAGCGTCAGCCAGCCTTAGAAGTTCCCGTACCACGGTTTGACGTCGGGATTCGTCGCCTCGAAGTTCACGTTGAACCCACGCAGCAGGGTGCCTTCGGCGTGCCTGGTCGCCAGCTTGGAGATTTCGAAGTCGACTTCAGCCTGCACCTGGCTGCCCTGCGCGGAGACCAGCGAATCCTGGTACTGCAGCAATTCGTGCGTGCTCGCCATCCCGACGCGGAAGCGCTCCTGCTCGTCGCGAAAGGATTTCGCCGCATACTCAGTCGCGACCCTGGTTGCCCGCGCCTGCTTGTAATTCGAGATCATGTTGGCCAGTGAAGTTTCCACGTCCACCACGATCTGCGAGAGCGTGTTGCGATAGTTGAGACGCTGCTGCTCGTATTGGATTTTGGCCTGGGCGAGAGCGGCCTTGGCCGCGTCGTTCATCAGCGGCTGCTGAATGTTCAGAGTGATCGCGTAGTTGTACCAGGTGAAGCGCCACAGCCGGTTCAACGCGTCGTTATACACTCCGGAGAATGGCAACTCGGCGCCGGGTACCGGAGTCGGGACAGCTTCCGCAGTGCAATTGGAGGCCATGGCTCCGCCGAAGGCGTTGCTGAGCGGCAAACACTTCACATTACCTGCGTTCGCGGACAGGCCGAATTGACTACCCAGAGTCACTTGCGGCAGGGTTTGGTTCTCCTCGTAGCGCACCTGCAGCAGCATCGCCCGAATCGATTCGCGCAGCGCGGCTAATTCCGGACGATACTCCATCGCTAGCTCGAGCGACTCCTCTTCGTCGATCGGCACTTCGTCGGGATGCGGCACATCGGCAGGCTCGATCTGCTGAGGCAGGAAGGTGCGCGCCGGGTTAAGCATCACGTCCTCGCGCAAGACCACGCGGGCGCTTTGCAGCGCACCCTCAGCTTGATAGACGCTGGCTTCGGCGGTCGCTTCCTCGGACAAAGCTTCCTGAACGTCGACCGGTGCCAGCACGCCCACGCGATAGCTGATTTCGTTCTGGCGCACCAGGTCCTGGTTCAGCTTGAGAGAGTCGCGCGCCACCTGGAGATTTTCCTCGGCGCGAACCACGTTCCAATAATCAGTGCCAACTCGCAGCACGAAATCGTTGAGCTGCTGCTCATAGCCGAACTGCGATTGTTTCTGGTTGGTCTCGGCGATACGCACGTTGATCGTCGCGAAGTCGAGTCCAAAGCTTTGCATCAAGGGCTGCGAGAGCGACATTACCAGACCCGTGGTATAGGCAGGGTTGAGCCCGGCGAAACCCGAGTTGGTGTTCAGGTAGTTGTTGGTAAAGTTGAGGCCCAGGGTGCCGTTGGTGGTTGCGAGCACTTTGTCGATGCCGAAATTCCAGTCGTAGTTTTTCTGCACGAAGGAGGTTTTCGCACCTGCCTGCAGCAGGTTGGTTACCGGAGTTACATCCTTCGTGACGTCCCCGTAAGCCGTCAGGTCCGGATCGAACACCGCCCACGATTGGCGCACGCTTTCGAGCGAAGAGACCGGGTCGAGACGCGCGGCTTGCACGCCGGGATTGCCGCTGAGCGCGATATATACCGCTTCCTTGAGCGTGAGCGCGCGCGCCCTTATGTCACGAGTTTGCAGGTACCTTTCACTGATGACGCTCTCGGGCGGAATCTTGCTCACCGGCGACCATTGTTTGATCAGCACTTCGGGAGCCCAGTCCTTGTGCTCGAACGGATGATTCTCCTCGGGAGGCACGCTCATGTCGGGCGCGGTCTGCGGTGAGATCGGCTGCGCGGAAAGCGGGATGGGACCGTTGGTCACGGGCGGCAGCGATGCTCCTGGTACGTAGATGTTGCTGGGCGGAGCGGGCGGCGGCTTCATCCCTGGATAATAGAGGCTGCCGCTCGGCGATGTGGCGGGCCCGGCTCCGATCAGCATCAGAGCACTCAAAGCAATCAACACAACAACACGCTGCGACTTAGGCCTCATCGAGTATCCTCCAAGGCGTGGCTTGTCCTCTAAATTGTGTAAACCTGATGGGTGCTGCCCGCAAGCATGAGGTTTCGGCGCGCTCAGCGCGAACCGAATTCATTCGACTGTTGCCCGCCGCGTGTCGGACAATACGGGTGCGGTTAGTAGACGAACGCGGGAACGTTTCGGTTACATTCGAAATTCACTCGGCAATCTATCGCGAGACTTATCGCAATAACAATGGATCGGGAGGTGCTCAATGGAGTTGGGACTTCAGTTCGCCAGAATGGAGCCAGCCGCGTGCCGTGCGTTGGCGCAGACCGCGGAAGGGCTCGGCTATGATCTGATCACCTTCCCGGACCATGTTTTGATGGAAGGCCCTGAGGGGCAGTACGATCCTCACACGCCGCTTTACGACGTGATGCAGGTCGCCGCGATCGTGGCGGACGCCACCAAGAAAATTCGTATCGGTCATTTGGTGCTGTGCAATCTGTTTCGTCATCCGGTGATGACCGCGCAGAGTCTCGCGACTCTGGACAATATCAGTAACGGACGCGCGATAGCCGGACTCGGCAGCGGTTGGACCGAACGCGAATTTCGCACGACGGGGATGCAGTTCCCGCCGATCGGCGAGCGGCTGCGGATGCTCGACGAAGCGCTCACCTGCATGCGTTCGTTATGGACCAACGAGGAAACCACGTTCGCGGGTGAATTCTATCAGCTCAAGGATGCGATCCTGTGGCCCAAGCCGAAGCAGAAGCCATATCCGCCGATCCTGCTCGGCGGCGGCGGCAAAGGATTGCTGCGATTAGCGGCGAAGCACGGCGACGCCATCAATCTAATCGCCGAAACCGGAAAAGCAGGGCGCATCACGATCGAGGAAATCAAGCGCCTGACCAACGATGCGTTCCGCGAGAAGATTAGCTTCGTGCGTGAGGAAGCCAAGAAGTTTGGCCGCGACCCCGGCAAGATCGTGGTCAGCAATGTGGTGTTTAATCTGATGCTTACGGATTCGCGCGAGGCCACCCGCAAGACTCTCGAATCGATGGCGCCGATGTTCGGCACCACAGTCGAAGCGATGGCGCAGTCTTCTATGTCGTTAATCGGCACGCCTGAGGAATGCGTGATCGAGCTACGCCGGCGCGTTAAGGACTGGAGCGTGTCGCAGTTCATTTTCGCGTCGATGACCGGTCTCGACGAGAAACTGATCCGCCGGTTGAAGGAGGAGGTGTTGGCGCATCTGTAAGCGCCATCGTCATGCTGGGGTTCAACCGCCGATCGCGGCGAGCACGGTAGTCAAATCAGACGGAAGCGGCGCTTCGACCGTGACTTGTTCACCGCTGGCGGGAGAAGCAAGCCGGATTCGGCTCAGGTGCAAAAAGAATCGTCCCGATGCTAGCTGGGCAAGCGGCGGGCCGCCGTAAAGCTCGTCGCCGACCAGCGGAAAGCCGGCGTCGGCCAGATGAACGCGAATCTGATGGCGCATACCGCTTTTGGGCGTCACGCGCACCATCGCGTACGTTCCGACGCGGCGAATCGGCTGGACCAGCGTATACGCCGGCCGCGCAGCGGAGCGAATTGAAGTGCGAGAGTGCTCGTGCGCGACCACCATCCTGCGGGGATTTTTCGCATGATGAGCGATCGGAGCGGCGAGGGTGAGCGTTCTCTCGAGTTCGCGGGAAATCAGCGCCAGATATTCGCGCTCGATCTGCCCGCCGCGAATCGAGTTACGCAGCGTCGCGAAACTCGCCGGATTGCGCGCGATAATCAGCGCGCCCGAAGTGCCGTTGTCGAGCCGATGGACCAAGCCGCCTTCGAGCGGCTTGTCGCCAGCGTCGGCGGTTTCCGGATAACGCGCGACCACCGCGTTCATCAAGGCGGACCGCTCGTCGCGGCGTATCGGATGGCAGGGGAGAAGTCCCGGCTTGTCGACAACCAGCATCGCAGAATCTTCAAACAGCACCGCGAGCGGAATTTCACGATTGGGCTTGAGCGCGGGACCTTCGTGAATCTGCTCGACCTGTACGCGAGCGCCGGGCGCGACGATCTCGCCTTTGGCGGGAATTTGACCGTCCACCCGCACGAGGCCGTTAGCTAACAGCTCGCGAGCGTGACGGCGCGAGGCAGCCAGACCGGTTCGCACCAGGAAGCGATCGAGCCGTTCGCCGCTCGCCACCGATCAATTATTCGACAGGCGTGTTTGCATCCAGCCTTCAACCTGCTTGAGCAGGCCGGCGAATGGATCCTGGCCGAGCGAAGGAGCGAAGTAACACTTGCGCATGAAGTCGAGCGCGCCCGCGTAGTTCTCGAAACCTTTGCTCAGCTCTTCGAACATCAGGAAACCCGGCCGATAGAGCGAGACGTCAAGCTTCGACACCGCTCGATACGAGCGCTTTCCTTCTTCGAGGTAGTAGTCGAGATAGCCGCCGCGCTCGACGAAGCCGCGGAACAG
>DATJOQ010000042.1:0-10615 GCA_035506935.1 Binataceae bacterium (SeqCode)
GGCGCCGATTCCCAGGATCAGGCGCCCCTTGCTGTAGAGATCCAGCGTCGCGACTTCTTTCGCCAGCGCCATCGGTTCGCGCTCGGGTATCAGGCAGATTCCCGTGCCGATCTTGAGCTTGGTGGTCGCGGCCGCGGCGAACGATAAAGCGACGAAAGGATCCACCATGCGGGTGTAAAGATCGGGAAGCTTGCCATCGCCGGCGGGATAGGGAGTCTTGCGATGCACCGGGATGATCGGATGCTCGGGGAAAAATACCGATTCAAAACCCAGTGATTCGCATTTCTTCGCCACGGTTGCCGGGTCTGCGCTCTTGTGCGTGATCCAGGCGAGGACTCCGATTTTCATATGCCCCTCCGCGCGGCCTACGATGCCGCCGGTTGCGAACGTTACCTTTGCTTTCCCGTCATCCCGCGCCGCCGCCGCTTATTGCTTTGATGCGAAAAAATCTTTGGCGTACACGAATTCGCCCACGCCCGCGATACGGGCGCATTCGGCGTCGATCTCCTGATCGCCGATCATGGTCGACGCTGCCAGGTCAATTCCGTAGAGACTCACCAGCTCCTTGATCATTCCCGCCTTCGGTTTGCGACATTCGCACACGTCGCTCTGCTGATGTGGACATATCTGCCATCCGAACACGATCCCGCCGAGCTGGCGATCGACTTCGGCGATCGCTGCCTCGACCTTTTCCAACGTCAGACGCCCGCGTGCAATCCCGGCCTGATTGGTAACTATGCAAATCAAGGCGTCGCGGATCGGTGCAAGCTTCTCGGCCACTCCGGGCAGTAACTCGATCGATACGTTGCCGGCAGCGTCCAGCGGCAGTTCGCGATTCTCGTCGAATTTCACCAGCGTGCCGACCAGATCGCAGAACAGCGCGCGATTTCCGTTTTCACCAGCCATTGCTAAGCCTGCGCCCGCCAGTCTACATGATCGCGCACATAGGCGCAGACCTCATCCAGGATTGCGATTCCGGCCTCGGCCTGCCGCTCGGTGATAACCAGCGGCGGATTGATACGTACGTGCGGGAAGTAGCCCATCATCAAGAGACCGCGCTTGAGCGCCTCGAGGAAAATGATCTCGGTGACCTTGCGGCTCATCTCCTGTTTGGTCTTGCGATCGCGCACCAGCTCGACTCCGATTAGCAGGCCGCGCCCGCGCACGTCGCCGATAAATTCATATTTTTCCTTGAGCTCGAGCAGCCGCTTGAGCATCAGCGCGCCGATCTTGCGCGAGTTGTCGACCAGATTGTCGCGCTGAATCGTGCGGATCGTCTCGGCCACCGCGACCGCCGCAAGCGGATTACCGCCATAGCTCGACGACGACGCGCTCGGTTTGGCAAACGGCTGAGCGTTGGCGAGATCGTCGCCCAAAAGCACGCCCGAAACCGGAAAGCCGGACCCCATCCCCTTGCCGATCGTCATGATATCCGGCTCGAGCCCGCTGTGCTCGATTCCCCACATTTTTCCCGTGCGCGCGAAGCCGGTGATCATCTCGTCGGCGATCAGCATCGCGCCGTTCTCTCGCGCAACTTCCTTGACTGCGGGTAGGAAATCGTCAGGAGGAATCACATTGCCGGCAGTGCCTTGAAACGGCTCGACGATCACCGCCGCCAGCGCGCCGGCGGAGCAATGCTTGAGCTGCTCGCGCGCGAACTCAACGCAGAACAATCCGCATTCCGGGTACTCCATCTTGAACGGGCATCGATAGCAATCGGCGTAAGGCACCGAGTATTGCCCGCCCGGCAGCGGGCCGTAGCCCTGCTTCGACTCGTCGCCGATAAGCCCGATTACGCCGCCGGTCTTGCCGTGAAAACCGCCCCAGAAGCCGAGCACCTCATGCTTCTTTGTGGCCGAGCGCGCCAGGCGCAAGGCAGCTTCGACCGCTTCCGCGCCGCCGCTATATAGATGTGAGCGCTTGAGCCGCCCCGGCGCGACTTCGCTCAAAAGCCGGAAGGCTTCTGCCCGCTCCGGCGTGGCGAACGTCCCGACCATCAGGCGCGCGGCCTGCGCCGACAGCGCCTGGGCCAGCCCCGGATGGCCGTGGCCGAGCGCCGCCACCGCGACGCCGGCGAAAAAATCGACATAGACGTTGCCATCGACGTCGGTCAGCGTGGCGCCGTCGCCGCGTTCGAAGGCCACCCCCGCCAGCAACGAAATTCGCTGGCGGCCGGGCGCTATATGACGCTGCTCGGCTTCGAAGACTTGGCGCGATTTTGGTCCGGGTACGGGGGCGGAAATTTTTGGCAACTTTTCGGTTTTGACGGTCATGCTTGGATGGCGCTCATCGTCTACGACGAGGCAGCTTTGTTCCTTTCGCTTTGAAGGTTGCGCTTGTTCTGCAAGTCGGCGCATCGACGTGCGATCGCCGGCGCAGCTTGCGCGCGCACACGGCTGAAACTAGGCCAGTCATTGAAATCGATTATCGTAAACCCACGCTCGTTCACTATAGCGTCACCGCCCCATATTTCGAGTCCCAGCGCGGATGCTGCGCGATTCGCCGCGTCGGCGAGCGCGCGCTGCAACGAAGCGTCGAGCGTTACGCCATCGATCACGGGCGCGAAATATCTGCCGCCGCTTACGCCATAAAATTTCACCACGATACCGCCGACCGCCTGCTGCAAATATGCTGACTTAATCCCGCGCGCGGCGAAACGGCCGAGCTCGACGCGGATTTTCGCCGGGTCATTAATCTTGAGCACGTCCTCGGCGGTAAGCGCGTGGAGATCGCCGCGTTTGACGAAAACCCCTGTCGAAAAATCGAAAGCGTCAATCAGCTCCGGTTCGAGACTTTCCGAGGTTGATACCAGCATTCCGGCGGGCGTCGGCACTGCGGCGCGCTCGAGCGCGCCGCCCAGCCGATCGCGGTAGCAGGCGCGAATCGCGCCCGGCGAGTTAATTACCAAAACGCCGCGGTCCTCGCAGGCGGCGAGTGCTTCGAGCGCGTGAGCGCCCTGGCACATCGCCAGCACCATGTCGAAGTTATCTGGCGCGGTGTGAACGAAGCCTGCCACGTCGAGCGCCGCGATTTCATTGCCCTGTGCGCGTAGATGGTCGAGCGCCGCGTCGAGGATCGCGGCGTCATCCGCGACCTTTCCGGGTGAGAATTCAGCCTCGCGATAAACTCCGAGGATTCGCGACGTCATTTGATGCTTCTGAGGGTTCGCTCTTTTACGCGCTTGTTGTCGCCGGGCCGTTGTTGGCGCTCGAGCATCGCGCGCGCCGCCGCCAGATCAGCGGCTTCGTCGATATCGATCGTCTCAGCGACTTCGATCGTGTTGAGGCGCAAGCCCTGGGCGACCAGGTGGGCGAGGAATTCGCGCAGCGCGCCGCATCCGGCCTCGCGCGCCCGTGCGCTGAGATCGAAAATACGCGTCGAAAAAAAATACGCTCCCGCCGTGACCAGCGAAGCCCGCGCGTCGCCGAAAGCCTTGATCGAGCCATCGTCTCCGATACTGACAAACAGCGGCCGGCGATCGCCGCGCCAGGGCGTTACCGCAAGCACGCCGGCGAGCTCGGAGTCGCTCTCGATCATCGTTGACGCGTCCTGAGCGAAGCGTTCGAGTTCGCCTGATACCATCACCGCGTCGACCGTGGTGAGCAAAAAATAGCCGGGCCCGAGCCGCTCACCGAGCGCAAATAAGGTTTCCATCGAATTGCGCGTGTCGCGAACCGAAACCTTCATCGACGGTGGAAATTCGATCGCCGCGGCCTCCGCCAGTCGTGCGGTTTCCGAATTGATCACAACAAGAACGCCGTCCGCGCCGCACTCGACCAGCGCGCGCGCCTGCCGCAGCAGAAGCGGTTCGCCACCGAGGTCCACCAGCGGCTTGGGCAATGATTCGCCGCCCGCGCGCAGCCGCTCGCCGTGTCCGGCCGCGATTATCGCGCCCTGGAAGCGTGCTACCATTTGATCTCTGCCAGTTCGCGCAGCTCGCGGATCATATACTCGGCCGCTTCCGCCTCCTCATGTACGACGGCGTGATTCGCAGGGACCAGCCAAGCTGTTCGCATGCCGAGTCGACGCGCCGGGATACAATCCTTGGCCAAAGAATCGCCCACCATCGCGACTTGCTCCGCGGAAAGCGCGAACGCATCGAGCGCGATCTGATAGATGCGCGGATCGGGCTTGAACACATCTACCAGTACGGAATCGATTACCACCTCGAACAGATCGCGCATGCGCGCTTGCTCCAGAACGCGATCGAGATTGCCGTAGAAATTGGAGATCACACCTAGGCGGAAGTCTCGCGACCATTGCGCCAGCAGCTCACGGCTTGCGGCCAATCCTCGCATGGTTTCCTCGATAAATCCGGCGCTGATTCTATCTCCAAGACCACGCTGCGCACTCGCAGCTTGGCCGAGCTGAGCGCGAACGCCGTCGGATCCTTGACTCGACAAGTACGCGAGTTGCGAATCGATCAGAAAGCCGACGGTTTCGACCAGTTCTCGCTCGCGCATAGCCGCGCCCGCGCGATAGGCGGATGCGGTCGCATGCGCGAAAGCATCATCAAGCTGCTTGCGGCTAATAGTAATTCCGGCGCGCCGATAGTTGGACAAAAATCGATCGAGCCAGTGGCTTCCCGGCAAATCGAGCGTGCCGCCGAAATCGAATAAGAGCGCCTTGGGATTAGCCACTGTCGAGTAGACATTAGCAGCCAACGACGACGGTCTCTAGCTGGTCGAAGCTCTCAGGCATCGGCCGGGTGGGCCGGGATTGCGGCGACCGGGCAATCGCGATGCTATAAAACGCGAGCGGCGGTCGCGATTTACACGCGATCGCCGCTCGCAAGTTCCTGACACCGAGTCCGCTGGCGGACTCAGCTCGTCGAAATCGTTATTGCAGCCATCCCTCGAACGCGCACGGCATGTAGTAGCCGGCGTTATACTCCGTGGTGTTGTTCAGGACATACTCTGACGTATCGCAAGCGCCCATCAGCTCCTGGCCTTGCTGAGCCGCAGCGAAGTCCAGCGCGAGATAGCTGCTGATGCCGCAGATCTCGTCGCTGCTGGTAACGAACCAGAGGTAACCGGTGCTGCTTTGGCAGTTCTCACCCAGCGTGTAGCCGCCGCCTTCGATTTCCGAAAGGGTTTCGAATCCACCGCCGCCCAACGCGCTTGCGATGTTGCAACGGCAGGTTCCGCCAGTGACCGCGCCCGCTCCATTAACGCAGATCGTGCAGTCGCCGACTTCGGCGTCATCGATAGGACTGGGGTCGCCATCCGCAGTTACCGCCTGCGAGGTTACGACACCGCCGTCTACGTCGACATCTGTACTCCAGAAACGCACGTCGTAGCATCCGGAGATCTGTCCAGCGAAACATTTGTCAGCGCGGCCGGTGAACGTCCCGACATAGCCGGCTTGAGGAATCAGGCCGCTACCAGCGAATTCCTCGCCGTCGCTGTTGAACAGAACGGTCTTGCCGCCGAGCACGACCGAGATGTCCAGTTCGATAGCATTCACGCCCCCGATGTCGGTGATCCCGCAAATGCCTTCCGAGCTGTTGGTCTCGAGCAGCATCGTGCCTTCGCCGTCGCTCTCGAGAAAGACCGAGCCGCCCTCGATGAAGTCTTCGAAGATGCCTCCGGGGGCAAGATTACAATTTAGGATGCCGCCGGGGAGCACTGTGCCAGTGCGGCATTTGGTCGCCGGATTACCCTGCACGGTCATATAACCGACACCTGAAGCCGGATATCCAGGATCCCAGAAGAAGAAAGAATAGTTGCCGTCAAAAGCGCATTTTTGTGCCGCGGGCTTGGCAAAGCTCGGCGCGGTCATCGCGAGGAGACCGCCGATCAACAAGCTACCGACGACCAATTTGAATTTATTCATTATCGATTGCCACTCCCTGCTGTTTATCGTCCCTTGTGAAAAGGCCTTAGGCAAAAGCACCTCAACATAGGCTCTGAACACCTAAGCTGTCAAGAATCGTGTAGCAAACTCCAAATTCCGGCCAAAAACAATTACACTGGCTTATTCGCGCAATTGGCTGTCAAATTTCTGATACTAAATCGCAAAGGCGGCGACGCGGCCAAAGCGCCGCCCGTCCGGCATAGATGAATGTTGTGCGGATCGGCCACGCTAGAACGGAGGCTCTTGCCGAAGGTTCCAGCGTTGTCCAGAATAAAATGAATTAGACCGCTCGGTCAGGCTAAGTTGACTTGGCTGACCGCTTGGTCTATGACGTTCGGTTTATACGCTGTTACGAGTCTTCGAGAATTTTGTGAAAAACGCGCTAATTCTCACTGCGCCGGCTGGCGCACAAGTTCTTTTCGGGCGCCCGCTGCTCGAGCGCATCTTGACTCAATGCGAACGGGCCGGTATCGCGCGATTCTTTGTCGTCTGTCCCTCGCAGCAGCGTGAGTTGCTCAGCGGCTCGCTGGGCCGCTTCAGCGATGACTTCAGGTTGCAAATCCTAGAGTCGACCGACCTGCTACTGCAAGCGCCATCCAACCTCGACGCGTCGGCCCCATTTCTCGTGATCAGCAGTGACGTGGTCGTGGCGCGATCCCAGCTGGATCGCCTGCTCGAATACGGCGCTGCTCATCCTGGCGAGACCGGGCGCCTCGACGTCCAAGGCGCCGGAAAAAATTCTATTCTGGCGGTCGGCCCGCTCCGCAACGTACTCAGGCAAGCTGAATCGTCAAAGCCGCTGCAGCCGGGCCTCGACGGAACGCTGCCGCTGGCGCTGAAAACCGATCCCGGCGCGGTCGAGCGTACCGAGGTCGCGATGGCGCGAATACTGCGCTTCGAGACGACCGAGACCGACGGCGTGATGGCGCAAACCTTCGATCGAAAAATCTCGTGGCGCGCAAGCTATCGGCTGGCGCGGACACGCGTAACGCCAAACCAGATTACGATCGCCAACACCGCGCTCGGCCTGTTGGCCGCCTGGATGTTCTCCGCGCGCGGCTACTGGCTCCCGTTGATTGCTTCGCTGCTGTTCCTGATTTCCGTCACGATCGACGGAGTCGACGGCGAAGTCGCGCGGCTCAAGATGGCGGAGTCGCCGTTTGGCAAACGGCTCGACGTTCTCACCGACAACCTGGTCAATATCGCGGTGCTGGTGGCGATCGGCTTCGGATGTTATCGCAACAGCGGCAGCCGGGCCTATCTTTACCTGTTGCCCTTGTTGCTCGCGGGCTTCGGATTATGTGCAATTTCGGTCGGGCGCGCGCTCCGCGTAAGCGGCAAGCAGGCTCAACGATGGATCGGGCAGGTGGAAAGAATCTGCGGGCGAGATTTCGCCTATCTGCTGGTGCCCCTGGCCGCGATTCATCGGCTCAACTACGTCGCCTGGGGAACCGCGTTCGGCACCTATGTTTTTGCAATCGTATTGTGGTGGATGACTACCAATCAGACGCGACTGCTGGTTGGCGTACCTCGTCCTGAACGGCATGCGGCAGCGGAGGGATTATGACAAAAAAACCGAGGATTCTCCTCGTTCAGCCTACGACCGTACATCTCGACGGGACGCCTCATAAGACCCGATGGCGTCTGATCATGGGCCTGATGATCCCGCTGATGGCGGGGTTGACGCCGGATGACTTCGACGTGACCCTGTGCGATGAACGGCTCGAAGATATCGACTTCGACGCGGGATGGGATCTGGTGGGCATGACCACCACGATCGGGGCGTCGCTGCGCGCCTATCAGCTCGGCGACATTTTCCGTAAAAAAGGTATCCCGGTGGTGATGGGCGGTTTTCACGCCACGCTGCAGACCGACGAGGCGCTCAAGCACGCCGACGCGGTCGTGCAGGGCGAGGCCGATCTCGTATGGGAGCCGCTGTTGCGCGATTGGCAGGACGGCAAGCTCAAGCAGACCTACAAGGCCGACAAGCTGCACGATCTGAAAAATCTGCCGCGCCCGCGCCACGAGCTGCTGAAGCTGAATCGCTACCTGTTCAAGGCGGTGCCGGTTCAGGCCAGCCGCGGATGCCCCTACCGATGCTCGTTCTGCGAGATCCCGGTGTTCTACAGCGGCTCGTATCGCACGCGCCCGATCAGCGATATCATCGAGGAAATGAAGCAGGTGATCGAGATCACCGGCTTCCGCCGCTTCCAGTTCATCGACGATCAAATCACCGGCAAGCACAAGTTCGCGCGCGAATTGTTCCGCGCGCTCGAGCCGCTCAACATCCGCTTCTCGTGCCTGTGGACGATCAATTCGAATCACGACGACGAGCTTCTCGAATTGGCGGCCAAGGCCGGCGTTTTCCACGTCAATATCGGGGTTGAATCAATCAGCCAGGACAGCCTGCTGTCGATGAACAAGATTCAGAACCACGCCAAGCAGTACAAGGAGCTGCTCGCCAAGCTCAAGAAGTACGGCATCTACTACTCGCTCAACTTTCTGTTCGGACTGGAGAACGATAGTCCCAAGATTTTCGACGACACGCTCAAGTTCCTGCACGAGGTCAAGGCGCCGGAGGCGTTTTTCAACACTGTCACGCCGCGTAGGGGCACGCCGATGCGCCAGCAGCTCGAGAACGAAGACCGCGTGATCATCCCCGACGCCGACATGTACACCAACAATTTCCGCTGCATGTTCGTGCCCAAGAACCTCTCTCCGCTGGAAGTGGAAGAGGGCGTGTGGCGATGCACCACGGAGTTCTATTCGCTGAAATCGATGGCGAAGCGGCTGTTGATGCCGCCGAGCAAGTTCACCTGGCAGGGCCTGACCGAGAACGCGCTGTTCTACTGGGGCGCCAAACGCAGGATCGATCCGGTCGATTACTATTGAGCCGCATTGCGGCTGGTTGTGGGGTGGAAGGGCGACGGGCGCTTTGCGCCCGCCGCCCTTTGTCTTCTTCACTCTTCGGTCGTTGATTATTCGATATAGCGGGGAAGCGTCTGGCTGGGGGGCAGATCCCTCTGATATTCTTGCGCGCAGTCATCCACACGGCGAACGCTCACTAGCTCTTTGGCGAGGGAAAACCAATGGAATCGATCACCGAGACAGCTCGGAAGTTCTTCGAGGCGTGCGAAACGGGAAAAGGCTGGGACGGTTGCAAAGCATATTGCACACCTGGCGCGACCTTCTCTGCACAGGCGGAAGCGCTCGCCGACACGCGGACTCTCCAGCAATACGCTGAGTGGATGAAGGGGCTGCTGGGGATCGTGCCGGACGGGCGATACGACCTGAAGTCATTCGCCACCGACAACGAACGCAAGAACGTGTGTGCCTACGCAGTCTTCTCCGGTACCCATACCGGACCCGGCGGACCCTGCCCGCCGACCGGCAAGCGCGTGTCCAGCGACTACGTCTACGTAATCGAGTTCGAGGGCGACAAGGTCCGGCACATGACAAAAATCTGGAACTCGGGATTCGCGATCAAGCAGCTCGGCTGGGCCTGACCGCCGCGCTGAGCTTTCTCTTCTTCGGTTTAGTCGGGGAGCTATAGGCTCGTTTCCGATTTCCTGCTAGCCAGATCTCGTGCTTCAGAGACGTGTTTCGATCGCGATCCTATGCGCGCTTTTGCTCGCGTGCGCGCTGGCTGCTGCCGAGACGGGGTTTGCCGCCGGGGCGGATGCTCCGTCGGAGACGCTGCACATCGCAGGACTCGACGTTGCCGCGTGGATTCCGAGCCGCGATACTCCCGGTCCCTGGCCGATCATAATTTTCTCGCACGGCTTTCACGGATGTAATACGCAGTCAGCGTTCCTGACCGCGGCTCTGGCCCAAGCGGGCTATGCGGTCTTCGCGCCCAACCATCGCGACGCCGCGTGCAAAGGGCAGGGCCAGTTGCGCAACTGGCTGAAGCGCCCGGTGGTTCCCTTTGATCAGCCGAACGGATGGAGCGACGCGACGTACGCTGATCGTGATCAGGATATCGAGAAGCTGGTCGACGCCCTCAGCGCCAATCCGCAATACCGCTCGCCGCCGTTCGACTGGAATCGATTGGGACTCGCGGGCCATTCGCTCGGCGGTTACACGGTCCTGGGTGTCGCCGGAGCGTGGCCGCGATGGAAAGACCGGCGAGTGAGAGCGGTGCTCGCGCTATCTCCGTACACCAACCCTTTTCTCGTGCGAAAAACGCTGGATGACCTGGATGCGCCGGTGATGTACCAGGGCGGCACCAACGACGTCGGAATCACGCCGTTCGTCAAAAAGCGCGACGGTGCCTACGATCAATCGCCGGCGCCAAAATATTTCGTCGAGTTCGAAGGCGCAGGCCATATGGCCTGGACCAATCTGCGCGACACCTACCATCCAGCGATTATCGATTACAGCCGCGCTTTTCTCGACCACTATCTCAAAGGCAAGCCCCTGCCCGCGAACTTTGCCGATTCGCACAAGGACGTCTCAGCCTTTGAGATGAAACAATGAGAATCGCGCGAACCCTCGGCGCGCGGTTCAGATGGCCGCGTGCTCCGCGAGTATCGACGGCTCGGGCGTGAGCACGGCGTTGTCGATCAGCCGCACCTTGCCGACGCGCGCCGCGATCGCGACCACCAGCGGACGCTCGACCACGCCGACCGGCTCGAGGCTTTCCGCGTCCACCGCTTCGACGTATTCGATCCGAACGCCGGGCTCGCGCTCCAGCACGCGAGTCGCCGCATTCGCGACCTCGGCCGCGGTATTGGCGATGCCGGTGGCGAGCGCCGCG
>DATJOQ010000043.1:0-12291 GCA_035506935.1 Binataceae bacterium (SeqCode)
CAGAACCGGGGAAACGTTGACCACGGGAATGCTCCTTCACATGAAGCGCAACGCCGGGCGGCTGGCACGCATGAGATGCATTCCACTCACGCGTGCCATCCATCAGGCGTCGAACCCTCACTCGGTTCGACGCCTCGACTAAGTTAGTACTTCAGGTTATTGCGAACCTCTTTCACACCCTCGATTCCAGCAACCACCTGCTGCGCGTGCTCGGCGATCTGCTCGGAATCAACCTTGCCGCTCAGAGTGACCACGCCGCTCTTGGTCTTGACGTGAATCGTCGAATGCTTGGTCTCTGCGTCGCGCAACAGCGCGGTCTTGGCCTTGAGAGTTATGTCGCTGCTCTTCAGCTCAGATCCGACCTTGTGATACGCGTGCTTGGTTCCGCTCTCAACGTCGGAAGCCGCATTCCCAACCGAATGCTTCATCTCCTGACCCGTGCTTTCTGACGGAGAATTGGTGGCCTGCGGTTCCGCGTTACTTGGATTTTCCTGGGCAAACAGAGCCGGAGAAAACGACATTCCAGCCGCCAGGATGCCGATACCTAAAATATTTAATTTAGTTCGCATGCGAGAAACCTCCTCAGCATGCCTAAAAAGAGCAACTTCCATGCCTCCAAAATTGTCAGCCAAAGTACGTAAGAATTTGCATTGGGCTGTAACCGCCCGGTCTTGCCTATGTATTTTTGTTTACATTGCGAATATTGCACGCTGGCTGGCAGCCGAGTCCGTGGACGCGCGCTCGATTAACGAGATCGCGATGCACGCAGCACTCGCCATAAAACAACGCAGCATCGCGATACTCCCACACCGTTCTCTCAGGCACTGAATGACCGATGTGGAATCTTCTCGGCGGCACGAAACCTGCTCGCCTTCCATTCGATCAAGAAGAGGCTGTTCTGGCTCCATGGTGCAGCCTGATTTTCTGAGCTGCGCTTCGCTCAGAAGCCTGAGCGCGTTTGGCGCCGATCGGGAGGCAACTCTGTTGTAGCGTAGCGGTGAACCTACAGTTCGTCCGTTCTCGTCACAGATCTCGGCTCATATTGACCGCCGCCCTGGCAGCCGTCTTCACTCTGGCGCTGGATTGCACGATCACGTCGGCGGCGACCCTCGAGAGTCTTCAGGACGGAAAGACCTATCGCGTTGGACAAATCGAAATCTCGGGCAACAAGGCGTTTTCCGAAGTCGAGCTGTTGAAACAGGTGCATACCAAGCCGCGGCCGTTCTACCTGATTTGGAAAAAGCCTCCGAAGTTCGATCGCGACGTGTTCGCCACCGATGTCCAGCGCGTGCGCCGTTTCTACCAGGCGCACGGATATTATTCGGCCGTCGTCAGTTACGACTTGCAGATCAAGAACAACGAGGTCTCGGCAGTCATCCGCGTTGACGAAAAAAAGCCCGTCAGAGTGGATCGGATAGAAGTGCAGGTCGATGATTACAACGTGCCTCAGGATCGCTGGCCTTATGGCAAGCTCGCGCTGAAGGCCGGCGATATCTTTACCGAAGACAATTATCGGAACAGCCAGAAGAAACTGCGCGACTTTTATCGCGACGACGGCTACGCCCATGTCACGGTCCAGCGCGAGGCGCTGGTGAATCTCGCGGTCCATCAGGTTCGCGTCCGCTACGTGATACATCCGGGAATTTCAGCGGTGTTTGGTCCCACAGAAGTGACCGGCATCAGCAAAGTCGATCCCGCGATCGTGCTTCGCGAGCTCAACTACAAGTCGGGTGAGCCGTTCTCGCAGAGCAAGCTCGACAAGTCGAGAGATCGAATCCTGAAGCTGGATCTGTTCGCAGTAGTTCGCTTCGATCCGCAGTTGAAAAACCCGAATCCCGCAGTCGTTCCGATCAACCTGATCGTCAAGGAAAAGCCCAAGCATCAGATAAAGATCGGCGGCGGCTACAATACCGAGAGCCAGTTCGTCGCTGATTTCCAATGGAGTGATCGCAACTTCATGGGCAACGGCCGCCAGGTATCAATCTTGGTGCAGTATTCGAGCATCAACAGCACGATCGCGGCGTCGCTCAGGCAGCCCTATTTTCTTGGCATTCCCGATCTGACCGGCGTGTTGGAACTGCGCCAGGACGTCCAGCAAGTGCCGACCTACACTCTGCTTGCATCGCGATTTCTGCCGCACGTCGAGTACGCGTTATCCCCTCACCTGACGCTGACGTTCGGCTACCGGATTGAATACGCGAAGCTGACCGCGATCGATTCAACCGTGGTGAAGGCATTGGGCGGCATCCGCGAGAGCGGAGTGCTGTCAGGATTCGACGCGGCGGCTACCTGGAACACGGCCGACGATCCGTATAATCCGCGCCACGGCAATTTCCTCAAGCTCGAAGCGATGGAGGGTGGCGGAGTATTCGGCGGCAATTACGATTTCTACCGCGCCGACGCCGAGTGGAAGCATTACGAGAATCTCTTCTGGGACACGATCCTGGCGACGCGGCTGAAAGTTGGAACCGGCGACTCGCTCGGCCCGAAAATCGACTACCCGTTATTCGATCGCTTCTACGCCGGCGGCGAAGGAAGCGTTCGCGGCTACGCCTACTGGCGATTGGGGCCGCAGAGTTCCGACAACGTGCCATTGGGCGGACTCAGCGACGTCGAGGGCTCGATCGAGCTGCGCCGCAAAATCTGGGAGCAGGTCGGCGGTGCGCTGTTCCTCGATTTCGGGCAATTGTCGCTGCATCCGTACGACCTTCCGGTTTCGAGCCTCAAGTTCGCCGCCGGACCCGCGGTCAGCTACATGACGCCGGTGGGTCCGATTCGTATCGATCTTGGTATTCCGTTCGAAAAACCGAGAGGCGAAGACCAATGGCAGGTATACTTCAGTATAGGCCAGTTCTTTTGATACCGAGCCAACGGAATTCGGATGAGGCGAGGCGCTCGACTGCTTGGATGGATAGTCGCGGCGGCAGGCATGCTGCTGGTGATCGGCATGATCGCGGCCGTGATCGTGATCCACACCGCGCGATTTAAGGAATTCCTCCGCGTTCAGATCGTCAATTATCTGAACCACAACTATCGCGGGCAGTTTGCGATTGGAAGTATCAAGGGTTCGCTGCTGGGAGCCTTGAGCTTGCGCGATGTGAGCGTACGGCTCGACGATTCGCCGGTGCTTTCGGTTCCGCTCGTGCGACTGCACTATCAGCTTTCTCCGCTGGCAGGCGGCCTTCTGAATGTCACGCTGCTTTCGATAGAAGGCCCGACGCTTCATCTGGCCCGCTTGAGCGACGGTGACTGGAATCTTCTGGCGGCATTGTCGAACAGAAATCCGTCACCTCATCCTGCGCCTGCTCATCACGGCGGCCTCGCGGTGCGCCTCGATCAACTGTCGCTCGAACGCGGTGATATCAGCGTCAGCGAATCGCCGTCGCGGACCTATCGATTACAGGACGCGCACGTCGAGGCCGACGCCGAGGTCGGGTCTTCCGGCGTCAGGGCCGACGTTAATCAGCTCGGCGCGCGAATAACGGCGCCAGGATTTCCCGATACCTCGTTGGACGGCGGGCTTACTTATAATGAAATCGGGGTCCCTGGCGGCTCGATCCGCATACCTGCGCTCTCGCTGAAGACGCAGAATTCGAGCCTGAGCCTGGCTGGTGCAGTGAGCAATCTGAAAGCCAAAAGCGTGGACGCGACGCTTACGATCAATCGGCTTGCCGCCGCTGACGTCAACGCCGTGGTGCCGCAGGCCGGCCTGGCGCAGGATCTGTCTGGCAAGATAAGAATCGCGGGCGATTCGCTCGCGGCTTTGAGGATCGAAGCCCAAACCAGCGCGGGCAACTCGCATCTCGACGCGCACGCTCAGGCAAATCTGGCGCAGTCGCCGCTGATCTATACCGCCGACGCGCAACTCAAGGATTTGAATCTGCGCGAGCTGCTGAAGCCTGCGGATGGCCGCATGCTTCCCGGCGGCGTGATCAGCGGCACCGTGCGCGCCAGCGGCCGCGGCACGGACCTTGCCGGACTCATCGCCGCGACCGACCTGCAGGATAAAGGCGTGTCGACGAACGGATTTAGCGTCGACGATCTTTCGCTGAAAGCGAACTTCGAGAAACAAGTCGCGACTATCAACGCGGCGCTCGCGAGCGGCAAAGGCCGCGCGCGTCTCGACGGAAAAATCGATACGGCCGGTCCGATAAGGTACCGGCTTCGATTGGCCGTGAGTCAACTCGAGCTCAAACGCGCTGCCGGCAAGCTGAATCTTCGGCCCGGCAACCTCAACCTCAACGCCGATGTTCAGGGCAGCGGGCTCCATCCGTCGAAGATGAATACCAGCGCCAGTGTCTCGATGGAGCGCTCGGTGATCGGTCCGGTGACGATCGATTCAGCCAAGATTGACGCGCGCATCGCCGGCGGTGTCGTTCGAATCGCCAACGGCAATATCAAGGCGCAGCAATCGACGGTTTCGGTCAAAGGCGACGTCGCGATTGCGGGCGAGCAGCGGGCCAGTTTGCGCTATAGCGCCAATGTCCAGAGCCTGACGCCTTGGCTTGCGATAGTTGGCCGACAGGGAGGCGGCAGCGTCAATCTGGCGGGCGACGCTGAGGGCAACTTGCGCCGTCTGCGCGTGTCGGGCTCGGGCAATCTGCTGGCTTTGCACCTCGATAAATATTCCGTGAACAAGGCGCATCTGACCTACGATCTTGATGGGATCGGCAAGCCCGGCGCGATTCGTGGCCAGCTCACGATCGCGCTTGCCAAGGTGGGTGCCGGGATCGAATTGAAAGCACTTTCAAGCGAGGTCCGCTTGCAGCCGGGCCGTGCGAGCGCGCAGCTCGCCGATATCACGGTGAACGTCACGCAAACCGATTCTCACACCGGCGCGCTTAGCGCCGACGTCGATTACCAGCCACAGCGTATCAGCGTCAATCTCACGCGGCTTTCTCTCGCAACCGAAGCGGGCAACTGGCGGCTAAGCCACACGGCCGCAATCGTGCGCGACCGCGGCACCTTGTCGGTTCGCGGATTTCAGGTGGTCAGCGCGGAAGAGCGCGTCTCGATCGAGGGATCGCTTTCGGATGACGGGGGCCAGAATCTGAGCGTGGCGATCGATAGTCTAAGATTGGCGACACTGTCCGCGCTGATGCCGCAGGCTCCGCGTGTTCAAGGTCTCCTGTCGGCACAATTGAAAGCCACGGGCACGGCGGCCGCGCCCGGGCTCGCGCTGACCGCCAAGCTCGACGCACTCCAAATCGAGGGCATCCGCTATCAGAGCGTGTCGGCCAACTTCGGATATGCGGAAACGCGGGCGTCGCTCGCGATAGCTTTTCAGCAGGACGTCGCGCATCGCCTCGACGCTCGCGGAGAGTTGCCCCTTCGTCTGAGCTGGAATCAGGGTTTCCAATACGCGATTGTGGGCGATCTCAATCTGGAGGCGAAATCCAGCGGGCTCGATCTAACTTTCCTTGACGCCTTCGCTGCCGGGAGTGTCAGCCAGGTAAGGGGCACGTTGAGCCTCGATCTGACCGCGCACGGGCCGATACGTTCTCCGCAGCCTAACGGATTCGTCGAACTGAGTGGTGGGCGGGCATTTCTAAAGCCGCTGAATGTCAAGATCAAAAACGCGGCAGCTAAAATCACGCTCGCTCCCAATGAAGTACGCCTGGCTAATCTTTCCGTCGCGGCGCAAGGCGGAACGATCAGCGGCAGTGGTGCGATCAATCTCGCCAGCGGCGCGCCCGGGCAGGCAGATTTGAAAATTACGTTCGACAAATGGCCGGCGATTAAAACCAGTCGATATCAGGCGACCATCGCCGGCGTGATCGGATGCTCGGGGCCGCTTAGCGCGCTGCAGGTCAAGGGCCGGACCGAAGTGCTTTACGGCGTGTTGCGCCCGGAACTGGATCTGATGGGGGGCGAGTCGCTCAAGCCCGATCATACGATCAAGGTCTCCGATTCGTGGGCACCGCCGCCGCAAGCGCCGCGCCCGCAAAAGAAGGCCACCTCCGGCTTCGGCGTGCCGGCGCTCGACAGCGTCGCGATAAACATGGACGTCGTGATCGATCGCAATACCTGGATCAAGACCGCGGAAGGAGCGGTCGAACTCGAAGGTAAGATTCACATCTACCAGGCGCCGCACGGCAAACCGAGTCTTTCGGGTGCGATCAAAACCGTGCACGGCAATCTCTCTGTGGTGGGCAAGAATTTTACCTTGACCCAGGGCGTGATCACTTTCACCGGTGGCCAGCAGATCGATCCGAGCCTCGATATCGCGGCCGATTATGTCACCCCCGGCTATGACGTGACGGTGACGATCAGCGGCACCGCGAAAAAACCTGTCCTCGCGCTCAGTAGCACACCTAGCCTGACGCAGTCGGACATCCTGGCCGTGCTGATGTTCGGCAAACCGATGGACCAACTCACCTCGAGCCAGCAGAGCGGGCTTCAGCAGCAGGCATTGTCGATGGCGGGTGGTTACGCCGCCGCACAAGTCGGCCAATCGATCGCGCAAGCCCTCGGTCTGGAGTCGCTCGGCGTCGACATGTCGCAAAGCGGCGCGGTCGGATTCGGCAACTACTTGACACACAACGTCTATGTTTCAGCGAATCAATCCACCACCAGCGGGTCCGGCAGCGGCGCTTCGCTCAATTATTACCTGACGCCTCATCTTGAGCTGGACACCTCGGCTTCGACCAATACCAGCGTTGGCAATCAGGTCGAGTTGAACTGGAAGATGGATTACTGAACCTGCTGGGCCGCAGGGATGTCAGCAGGTTTTTTTGATCACGCCTAAAAGCGAATCGAAATCGATAGGCTTCCTGAAAACTCTCAGAGCTGAAAGCTTTGCCGCGGCCGGCGGCTCGAACGCGGTGATTACCACTACTGGAATTTGCGTCAGGCGCGCATCTCGCAACATCGCGGCACGAAATTCAGCGCCGTCCATCACCGGCATCCTGATATCCATGATGATCACACATGGCGGCGCCGAGTGCGTCAGGTAATCCAGAGCCTCGGCGCCATTCGAGCAGGCGACTACTTTGAACCCTTCTAACTGCAACAGTTGCGTGAGATGAGCGCGCGATTCGGCGTCGTCCTCTACCACCATCACGCTGTCGTTGGCTGGCGCCATCGCGTACCTTTTATTCGCCCACCGGGAGCAGGACAGTAAACGTCGAACCCTTGCCCGGCGCGCTTTGGACCTGTACCGTCCCGCGATGCGCCTCCACTATCTGTTTCGTGATCCACAGGCCCATCCCCAGCCCGTGATTCGACGATCGTGGTTCTGCACGCTCGAAACGCTCAAAAATTCGCTGCAAATTTTCGGCTGATATTCCGATACCATGGTCCTTGACGATAACCACCGCCTGGCCCGCTCCGGTCGACGCGCTGATCTGAATCGGCCTTTGCATTCCGTATCTAATCGCGTTGGAAACCAGGTTGGTGATTACCTGGTCCACCCGCAGACGATCCCAGGTCCCTTCTATTTGTGGTTCAAGCTCGAGTGAAATCGATATCGCAGGGTTTTCGATCGAGAATCTGCCGGTAACCTCCCGGATCAGGCCGCAGAGCTCGAAATTTTCGCGATAAAGATCGAAGGTGCCGGCGCGAATCCGGGTAACGTCGAGCAAACGATCCACCAGCAGGCTAAGGCGCGCCAGTTGCGCACGCGACTTTTCAATTAACGTGGGGTCCACGGTTCCGCCGGGGACACGAGAAGTTCGATCGATAAGCCGCCACAGCAACGTCAGAACGTTCAGGGGATTGCGCAACTCATGAGCTGCGATCGCGATAAACTCATCGCGGCCGGCAAGCGCCTCGGCAAGTTGTTCCCGCACTACCTCCTGCTCGCGCTCCAACTGTTTTTTTTCGGTTATATCGCGGGCAATTTTGGACGCACCGATTACTACGCCGTCGGGTCCCACGATCGGCGAAACCGTGAGCGAGATATTGAGCCTGCGTCCGTCCTTGCTCTGGCGGATAGTTTCGAAATGGTCGACCGTCTCGCCGCTTCGGATTTTGCTCAGCACATAGTCTTCTTCCGCCTGACGCTCGGGTGGAATAATCAGACGGATCGATTTCCCTATCATCTCGGCTGCGGCGTAGCCGAACATTCTTTCAGCGGAGGGATTCCACGAAGTTACGATTCCTTCCAGGGTTTTGCTGACGATCGCGTCGCTTGACGAGGTGACGATCGCGGTCAGCAGTGACTCAAGGCGCTTGCGATCGCTGATATCGCGGGCGATTTCGGAGGCACCCGCGACCTCGCCTGCGGCGTTGCGGATCGGCGAAACCGTGAGCGAGATATTGAGCCTGCGGCCGTCCTTGGTCTGACGTACGGTTTCGAAATGGTCGACCTTCTCTCCGGACTGGATTCGATCGAGAACTACGTTCTCGCTGGCCCGATGCTCGGGGGGGATGATCAAGTTGGTCGAATGACCGATCGCTTCGGCTGCTTTGTAGCCGAACATGCTTTCGGCGGCTGCGTTCCAGGAGGCAATAATTCCGTCCAACGTAATGCTGACGATGGCATCATCGGAGGAATCCACGATCTAGGATAACAACGACAGCAATTCGTCAATTCCGGTTCTGGGCATACTCTCTGTCGCGCCGCTTTCCATCCTCATCGAACTTATTAGATTCTGCGCAAGCGCAAAAGCAACAAATCGTTGAACCCGGTTCGGTCGGGAGTTTTCGCCGCCGCTTCGTCGTTGTGTCGATAGGGCGCGGGAATACAAGAACCTGGCACTGCGGCCGGCAAGTCGATCGCGAACGACCCGCCGTTCCCTCAGGTCTGGGACAAAAGCGCCGATCCGGCGATTACCATGCACAGCGCGATAATCCGCGCCGTCGTGAACGTCTCTCGAAGTATCAGCGCGCTAAAGATGATCGTCATAGCCGCTTCGATTCCCAGCACCAGGACGTAGGCCATTCCGAGGTCGGCGCTGCGCATCGCGCGGCCTTGAAGCAGAGCGCCGCAAACAAACAGGCCCAGAAAGGCGATCGTCGGTCGCAGGTTCGACAGACCCGCGGAGTATTTCATCAATAGTCCGCCCGTCGCGTAGAGAGTCGCGGCAATCAAAAGAAGGATTAAATCCATAATTCTCGTCTAATCGCATTGCACAAGTTTGGGGCGAATTTCTTCAAAGACGATAACGGTTGCGCATACCGTTCGGAAGCTACAGGCAATGTACGCAACAGCCGATTCGAGCCGCCATCTCACACCTTCGGCGAAGTGTTAAGCTCATGACGATGGATTCGGTGGCTGAGGACGCGCGTGATCTTTGGAAGGGCAGCCTCTATGGCTTGGGCGCGGCGCTACTGTTCGGAGCCAGCACGCCGCTATCGAAATTCCTTCTCCTTCACCACCGTCATCGGCACGCGTGAACCTTGGGCTCGTTTGCTATAATCTCCGGCGGTTGACAAAAGCGGTTTGATTCGGTCACGTGATCTTGATGTAACAATCTCCGACTAAACTGGCAGGTATGGGTCTAATAGCTCATGACGGTCGTGCCGACACCTATACCAAGCGTTTTGTTCTCGATCGCCATGCTCAGTCATTTTCCCGCCGCATTCGAAAAAACCCTCACTCACCGCCTATCAGTGGAATTATGATGCGAACCTCGATCATTGCATTGACTGCCCTTGTTTTTAGTCTACTTGGACCGAGTACGAGCTCGAGCCAGAGTATTCAAGTACAAAGGAAAGCAGTTCCCTCCGGAAATCACACCTCTTCGCTAACACGTCACAATTTGCGTGCTCCGCATACTTCCACCGACCTTGCCAGCAATGAACATTTGCAGATGGACGCGGCGCTCGCCGGGCTAGCTTCAACGCAGCGAGTCAATTTCAGAGATTTCATGTCGATTGTCGAAGAATCCAATCTCGACCTGGCTGCGCAACGGGATAATGTGGCAATCGCACAAGCCCAGCTGACGGCTGCCAGAGTATACGAGGATCCGAGCTTTCAAGCAGGTTACGGCGGTGACGTTTCGCACAACAGGCAAGTAACCAGTTATTCCGGTGGTATCTCCCAGACGGTGTTGTTAGGCGGCAAAATTACCGCCCGGTCCTTTGTTGCAAACAGTGGGGTTAACATCAATGTCGCGCAAACCACAGACTTTGTCCGAAGCCTGAAGCGACAGGCTGCGGATGCATTTGTAGACGCGATTACTGCCGCGCTATTGGTGGAACGCAGACAAAAAGGACTGCTTCGCGCCCAACAACTGGTGGTCTTCAATGCCGCGAGAGTTATGTCGGATGACATCCGCCAGGGCGAATTGCTGCGTTCAAGAGTCGCCGCTTTACAGGCACGCGATGAAATAATCAAAGCTCAATCACTATTTCAGCAGAGTCTTGTACAGATGGCTGTCTTGGTCGGCGACCGATGGCACGGAGATCTTTTCTATCCAGTTGGCAACTTGGACATAGCCACAAGAGAATTTAATATCGAAGACCTGGTGAAGCATGCGTTGAGTTCGCGCGCCGACATCAATGCAGCCTTTTATAGTCTCGAACAGGCGCGTGCTCAGTATAACTTGGTGGAGGCGAACCGTGTTCCCGACGTGTCGGTTGGTATTGCCTATAATCACTTCACCCGTGTCACTAATCCAATCGATCCTTCGCCAGCCTGGGATTGGCTCGGAGTGACGCTTTCGATTCCTATACCACTCTCCAATCTCAACCGAGGTGAACTCGCTGGCGCGCGTTACACAGAATTGCAGGCACAGAAAGCGCTCAAATCAATTCGATTAAAGGCTGAACTCGAAGTTCGCAGCTCTTACGAGCGGTATGTTTTAGCCGTCGACTCAGTTGAGCAGTACGCCAAGGAATTGGTTCGTGATAGCGATAGCCTTTACAAGGCGAAGTTATATACGCTCCAGCAAGGGAAGACCTCCTTGCTCGACGTCCTCGATGCCTACAACACGATTAACGATGTGTACCTTGGGTATTATGCCGCGCTAAACGAACAAGCAAAGGCGCTCGTTGCGCTCGAGACAGCTGCGGGAATCTGGGACCTCAACTTCTAAGCCTGGAACTGCGTCTTTTTAGTTCGACGGCGTTCATGTTACGGCACGTTGACCCCTGCTCGCAACTGTGTCCAACGCAAATGTTGAAGAGCAACAACATGGCGGAATGTCGGCTGGCAGTTGAGCGTGTGGAGGTGCTAACTTTGGAACTGCGCCGGCTTGTCGCGGGCGCAATTGATACGGGCTGTCAGCGAATCGCACCTACGTTTCGATGGCCTCATCAGATTAGTAATGCAACAGTTTTCATACAGTCTCAAATGAGGAGCAGGGAGATTTAGACGATGCAATTTGCGATAACGGTAGATACTCATGTGGGCAAGTGGGACTGCATCAAATTCGCCGAGGATCTTCGTTACGACCGTGCCTGGGTCCCAGATTCCCAGATGATCTGGTCTGATTGCTACGCCACTCTGGCCCTGGCGGCGGTTAATACAAAACGGATCCATATTGGAACTGGCGTGGCGATTCCAGGCACTCGCATCGCTCCCGTGACTGCCCATTCGATCGCGAGTATCAACGAGCTGGCTCCCGGGCGTGTGTTCTTGGGCATCGGCACTGGTCATACCGCTATGCGCGTGATGGGCCAGGACCCTATGTCGGCGAAACAGTTTCGGGAATATCTCCGCGTGGTACGGACTCTTCTCGACGGGAAGGCGGTTAACTACACTTATGATGGAAAAGAGCGCGAAATCGAATTTCTACATCGCGATCGCCACTACATCAACCTCGAGAATCGAATTCCGATCTATGTAGCAGCGAATGGTCCGAAGGCCCTGGAAGCGACGGGTGCTTACGGCGACGGCTGGGTAACCATTGGCCGCGACCCTCGAGAGGTGGCGGCGCGTTTGGAGCGTATCAAGGCTGGTGCCGAGGCTGTGGGCAAAAAGATCGGCCCAAATTTTCATACCTCGCTCTTGACCGCAGGATGTGTGCTCAAGCCAGGAGAGAAGCTAACGTCAGAACGGGTAATCAACGAGACCGGTTCGTGGGTAACCTGCGAACTACACTTCTTCTATGAGATATGGCTCAAAGAATGTAAGGACGAGTCACTTATTCCACCTCACTTCGCGAATGTGTGGGAGCGCTATCTTGATCGCGTTAAGACCTACAGTCTTCCCGAAACGGCGCGCTTCAGGCAAATTCACAACGGCCATTGCACCTTCATGCAACCGGAAGAGCGAGGCTTCGTTACGCCCGAGGCTATCAAAGCTACGTGTATAGTTGGCACTCCAGAAGAAATTATCAGCCAACTTCGCGATATGGAAAAGGGCGGGATAAAGGAGCTTAACCTTTTGCCTGCGGCCGACCA
>DATJOQ010000044.1:0-12201 GCA_035506935.1 Binataceae bacterium (SeqCode)
GGATGCGATAGCCAATTGATCGCGCCGGTCAAAGTAGGCAGCGACGTTTACGTTGCGTCGGGCACCACGATCATGCGCGAGGTGCCGGACGGCGCGCTGGTGATGTCGCAGCATCCGCAGCGCGAAAAACCCGGCTGGACCGAACAATGGCATCGTCGCCACGCCAACCGCGATCATAAATCCACCAAGTGAGAGCCGGATCTTTCTTCAGGGAGCAATATCAGCATGTGCGGGATTATCGGTTACGTCGGCAATCGTGAAGCGGGTCCGATCCTGCTCAACGGACTGAGGCGCCTCGAGTATCGCGGCTACGACTCGGCCGGTCTCGCGGTGTTGCACGTCAACGGCAAGATCGAGCTGCGCCGCGCAGTGGGCAAACTCGACAATCTGAGCAAGCTGCTGGACGGCTCGCCGCTAAGCGGCAGGATTGGACTTGGCCATACGCGATGGGCCACGCACGGGCGCCCGTCCGAAGAGAACGCGCACCCCCATCAGGCCGGCCCGGTCGCGATAATCCACAACGGTATCGTCGAGAATTACGCCGAGCTGCGCGCCGCGCTTAGCGCACGCGGCCACAAGCTGCGCTCGGAAACCGACACCGAAGTGATCGCGCATCTGATCGAGGAGCGCTTGAAGGCGGGCCTCGGGCTAACGCAGGCGGTGCTCGAAACCGTGCGTGAGCTGCGCGGCTCGTTCTCGATCGTGGTGCTATCGGAAACCGAGCCAGGACGGCTGGTCGCGGCCAAGACGGCGACGCCGCTGGTGCTCGGATTTGGCAAGGGCGAGAACTTTGTCGCCTCGGACATTCCCGCGCTGCTCGAGCATACGCGCGACACGCTGGTGCTCGAAGATGGCGAGCTAGCCGAGGTCAGCGCCGACGGAATCAAGCTGATGACCTTCGACGGCAAGCCGGTCGAGCGCAAGCCGCGGCATATCGAATGGGACGCGGTGGCGGCGACCAAGGGCGGATTCCGGCATTACCTGCGAAAAGAAATCGCCGAGCAACCGCAAGCCTGGATCAACACGATCAGCGGCCGCGCCGCCGCGGGTTCGGCTCGCGTGCAATTCGAGAATGATTTGCTGCCGGCTGACGGACCCGACGCGATCAACCGAATCGTGATGGTGAGTGCGGGTGCGTCGTGGATTTCGTCGCTGATCGGAAAATTCATTATCGAGGAGCTGTGCGGGATTCCGGCCGAGGTCGATTATTCCGCCGAATTCCGCTACCGCAGCCCCGTGATCGATAACCGCACTCTCGTGATCGCGGTGTCGCAGTCGGGCGAGACTGCCGACACGCTGGCCGCGATGGAGGAAGGGCGCCAGCGCGGGAGCCATCTGCTGGCGATCACCAACACAGTCGATTCGTCGATCGCACGCAAGGCCGACGCTCAGCTCTATACGCGATGCGGTCCCGAGATCAGCGTGACCACGACCAAATGCTTCATTACGCAGATCGAGGCGTTTTACCTGTTCGCGATTCATCTGGCGAGTCGCCGCGGAATGCTGAGCGAGCGCGAGGCGATGGACTTGCTCGCGCCGGCGTTCGCGATCCCCGCGCAGATCGAGGAAGTGCTGGGACGCGAGCGGCAAATCGAGAAAATCGCGAGGAAATACGGCAGGGCGAGCAATTTTCTCTATCTGGGCCGCGGGATCAACTATCCGGTCGCGTTGGAAGGCGCGCTCAAGCTCAAGGAGATCTCGTATATCCACGCCGAGGGTTATTCGGCGGGCGAGATGAAGCACGGGCCGATCGCGCTTATCGACGAAAACATGCCGGTGGTGGTGCTGATCCCCAACGACAACGTGTTCGAGAAGACGCTCTCGAATTTGAAGGAAGTCGAATCGCGCAACGGCCGCATAATCGCGCTCACCGATTCGCGCACCCAGGAGCTTGAGGAAGTGGCGTGGGAGATGGTCGAGATACCTAAGACCCATCGGATGTTGACGCCCGTGCTGATGACGGTGGCGCTGCAACTGCTCGCGTATCACATCGCGGTGTATCGCGGCACTGACGTCGATCAGCCACGCAATCTTGCCAAGTCGGTGACGGTCGAGTAACCAACCGTGAGATGAACGACGCGCCGCCACTTTCGGGAATCAAAGTTGTCGACCTGACGCGTTATCTGGCGGGGCCGTTCGCGACCCAGATACTGGGCGACTACGGCGCCGAAGTTATCAAGGTCGAGCCGCCCGGAGGCGCCCGCGGCCATCTCAGCACGCTCGAGGGCAAGGACGATTATTTTTTTCTAAGCGCCAATCGCTCGAAGAAAAGTATCACGCTAAACATCAAGCGGCCCGAAGGGCGCGAGGTGCTGAACCGCCTGCTCGATTCGGCCGACGTTCTGATCGACAACTTCCGGCCCGGCGTGATCGACGCGATGGAGTTCGGGTACGAGGCGATATCGGCGCGCAATCCGCGAATTATCTGCTGCAGCATTTCCGGATTCGGCAGCAGCGGTCCGATGCGGGATAACGCCGGCTTCGACCAGATCGCACAGGGGATGTCGGGCCTGATGAGCGTGACCGGCAGCCGCGAGAGCGGTCCGACCCGGCTCGGAATCGCGATCTGCGATCTGCTGGCGGGAATTTTCGCGGCCCAGGGAATTCTGCTCGCGCTGGAAGCACGCCACCGCACGGGCCGAGGCCAGCGGGTCGAGACCTCGCTGCTGGAAGCGATCGTAAGTGTGCTCTCCTGGTCGGCGGGAATCTTTTTTCAGACCGGGAAGAGTCCCGAGCCGCAGGGAAACCATCATCCGCTATCGTCGCCGCACGGCACCTTCAAGGCCGCGGATCGGCCTATCAATATCGCGGTCGGCAACGAGACGATGTGGCGGAACTTCGTCAAGATCATCGAGCGCCCCGAGATGGCGCAGGACGAGCGTTTCCGCACGCTCGCGCTCAGGCTCAAGAATCGTGCGCTGTTGACCGCAGAAATAGAGCGCGCGCTCTCCTCGCACGATGCCGAGCATTGGATTCAACAATTCAATCGCGCGGGAATTCCATGCGGCCCGATCCTGACGATCGAGGAAATGTTCGCACATCCGCAGACCGCGGCGCGCGAGATGCTGCTCAGGATGCCGCATCCCGCGCTTGGCGAATTCCTTACGACGGGGCTCGCCGCGAAGCTGTCAGCGAATTCGGGCCACGTCACGCGGCCGCCGCTTTTAGGGGAGCATACCGACGAGGTGCTGGCCGCGCACGGTTACGGAGTGGCGGAAATCGCGCGTCTGCGCGCGGAGGGCGTGATCAAGTGATGCCCATAATGAGCGAAGCCCGGGCATAGCCCGGGCGCTTGTTGCTACGCCAGCCGTTGCTCTAGACGCCCGCGCTCGATGATCGCGGTGAACTCGTTCGACACCGCCAATTAATGCCCCTACTCGCGCTCGACGAAACCTTCGAGATTGCGCGAGCGCGCGGTGGTGCGCAGCTTGCGCAGAGCCTTGGCCTCGATCTGGCGGATTCGCTCGCGGGTGACCGCGAACTGCTTGCCGACTTCCTCGAGCGTGTAGTCGGTCTGCTGGCCGATTCCGAAGCGCATCCGCAGGATCTGCTCTTCACGCGGCGTCAGCGTCGCCAGCACCTTGCGAGTCTGCTCGCCGAGATTGGTATGGATCGCGGCTTCGACCGGCGAGGGCGCCAATTCGTCCTCGACAAAATCGCCGAGCGAACTTTCCTCTTCGTCGCCGATCGGGGTTTCGAGCGAGATCGGCTCTTTGACGATCTTGAGCACCTTCTGGACCTTGTCCAGCGGCATCTCCATCTGGCCCGCGATCTCGTCAGGGGTAGGCTCGCGGCCCAGGCGCTGTACCAGAAGTCGCGTGACGCGCAGCAGCTTGTTGATGGTCTCGACCATATGCACCGGGATACGGATGGTGCGGCCCTGGTCGGCGATCGCACGGGACATCGATTGCCGGATCCACCAGGTGGCGTACGTGGAGAACTTGTAGCCGCGCTGGTATTCGAACTTGTCGACCGCGCGCATCAGGCCGATGTTGCCTTCCTGGATCAGATCGAGGAAGCCGAGTCCGCGATTGGTGTAGCGCTTGGCGAGGCTCACCACCAGGCGCAGATTGGCTTCGGTCAGCTCCTTCTTGGCGCGCCGGCTCTTGTCCTGGCCTGCGGCGATAGTCTCGATCGAACGGGCGAAATCGTCGCTGCCGGCTTTGACCCGCCGCTCGATCTCCTTCATCTTGCGCTGGCCTTCGCGGATTCGCGCCGCGATATCCAGCAGATTCTCGCGCGTGCCGTTGACTTTCAGCAGATGGCGCCGGTCTTCGGCCTCGGAGGCTTCGCGCAAGAGCTGGGACTTGCTGCGGCCGGTTGCTTCTTCGTAATGCTGTACCAGGCGCTGGGCGCTGCGATGCTCGTCGAGCAGGCGGCGCATCTCGCCAATGACCGCCTCCTCGACCCGTCGTGAAAGCTGCATCTCCTTGAGTTCAGCCTTCACCCGGTCCTTGAGCCGGCCGTAGTTTTTCTCGAGCTTAACTTTGACCCGCGGGCCTGGCTTGCTGTGAAGCTGCTCTTCGATTTCCTCCAGCCGCGCGCGCAACTTGGTCAGTTTCTTGGTGAACTCGAGCAGCCGCTCGACCTGAGCCTCGTCGGCTTCCGGCCCTTTCTCCTCGTCGCTGTCGGGTTCTTCAGCCTCTTCGAAGATGTCGCGGGGCTCGGCCTCGCCGCTGGCCACGCGTTCGCCGACACCGATTATAAAATCAAGCGTAACTGGAGATTTGAGAACCTCTTCTTCGACTTCATATTCGCCGGCTTCGACCCGCTTGGCGATTTCAACTTCCTGCTCGCGCGAGAGCAGTTGGAAGTTGCCCATCTCCTTGAGGTAGAGCCGTACCGGATCCGAAGATTCCCCCATCGAGTCGGTGCCCGGGCGGACAACCGGCTCGGCCTCTTCGGGTTCTTCCTTGGCTTCGCTCTCTACTTCGGTGTCAGCGGCTTCGTTGGGGACCTCGTCGAGGACCTTGATATCCATGTCCTCGAAGCTTTCCAACGCAGCCCGCAGGTCGCCGGGTGAAGCCACGTCCTGAGGCAGGAAATCGTTGACCTGGTCGAAAGTCAGGTAACCCTGTTCGCGTCCCAGGTCGACCAGGCTCTGCAGGTCTTTGCCTTCGTACTTTTGCTTCATGTCCCTCTAATTTCTTCCGTTTGCCCGCATCCTAAATGCCCGAATAGGACACTACCGCTGCTCGCCTGCGGGACAGCGGTTTTTCGTAATGCATTCAATAATTAGACGATCTAGCGGACGAAACGAGTCGAGCCTACCCAAACGTTTGAGTTTAAGCTCGCGGTCAGTTAAAGTCAAATCAATCCGCAAAGTCAAATCCAGTTCGCGCCCAAGTCGAATTGCCCCTGATTGTGTTGCGCTCACGTTCTTGAGCAAGCTTCGGGCCATCGGCGAACGGTCCGCGCGAATCGGATTCACCTTCTACCACCCTGCGGATCGTACACATTAGTCCAGCAAAACGTTTGCCAAGTTACTTTTAGAGAATGGGCCGCGTGTCTTCGACCTAGCCGTCCAATTACGATTTTTGAGGCCGCAAGGCAAGCTAATCCCACTCCTCATTGTTCGTTACAGTTGACTTCCGCTGTTTCGGTCCGGATCTTCAGATTCAATCTAATCACTCTGAGCCGATTTTTGGTGACACACGCGTTTCTTTTTATCGCTAGTTTCTTTGTGATCCTCGCCGGCTCCGAGCTTTTCACCAACGGTATCGAATGGGCGGGAGAAAAACTCGGCGTGGCCGAGGCGGCGGTCGGAAGCCTGCTCGCCGCGGTCGGCACAGCGTTGCCTGAAACCCTGATTCCGGCTGTTGCTTTGCTCAGCAGTCGAGGCGACGGCGGGGCACATCATGCGGTTGGAACCGGGGCCATAATCGGCGCGCCGCTGATGTTATCAACCGTGGCGCCGTTCGTGATGGGCATTGCGTTGCTCAAGTATCGCAAGCGCCGCAAGCAAAGCCGATTGCAAGTGCCGTTTGCGGATGCCAAACGCGACTTTGATTTTTTTCTGCCGGTTTTCCTGCTGGTGATTCTCTTTGGACTGGGCCATTTCACCCAACAAATACGGAGCGTTCTGGCGATAGGATTGCTGCTTGTTTACGCTTTGTACTGTGTTTTCATGCTGCGTATTCAGCGCGACCAAGCGGCTGAAGTTGAGCACGGCCTCTACCTGGAGCGACTCGTGCGCGGCAATCCACTCAAACCGCGGACCCTGCTGGTGCTGCTGCAGGTAATCGCGGGCACGGGCGCGATATTGCTGGGGGCCGAGCAGTTCGTCGACAGTATCGTGCGCTTCGCCTCTCACGCACACATCAATCCGGGGTTGCTCTCACTTATTATCAGCCCGTTCGCTACCGAACTGCCCGAGAAATACAACTCGGTGATATGGATTAGGCGCGGCAAAGACCATCTGGCCTTCGCCAATATCAGCGGGGCGATGGTCTTCCAATCGTGTATCCCGGTGGCATTGGGGCTGACGTTTACCACGTGGCATCTGAGCGGCGCCGAACTAATAGCGGGTGGCGTCGCTCTCGCTTCGACAGTGCTGCTCTACTTCAACGTTTCCCGGGGCGCGCTTAGGGCTGGCTCGCTGATGATCGGTGGCGCGGGCTACCTATGCTTTTTGCTGGCCGTATTGATGCAAGGCGGCTTCTGAGCGAGCAGTCACTCCGTCGCCGGATCAAACGGTGCGCCGAGCCGGCGCCGAAGCGCCTCGGTAAGCGCGGGCACGATCACAGCATAATCGGCCACGACACCCAGCGTCGCCCGCTCGAAGATAGGCGCTTCCGGGTCGTTGTTGATCGCAACGATTGTACGCGCCCGCTTGAGACCGACCGTATGATTGGGCGCGCCACGGATTCCGATCGCAAAATAAAGCCGCGGGTCGATAGCCTTCCCGGTTAGTCCGACTTGCAATTGCCGCGGCAGCCATCCCGCGTCGGTCACGCGCCGGGTCGCGGCGATTCCGGCATTCAGCACGCGCGCCAGTTCTTTGACCTGCTCGACCCCGTCAGGGCCGCCGACCCCGGTTCCTACGCCAACTACGACGTCAGTTCCCTCAAGCGGCGCGATCGATTCATCCAGCGTGAAATGCGAGCGGATTAGCGCGCTGAGCGCGGGCGGAAGCTCGGGACGCAGGACTTGTAGCGCGGCACGGCGCGAATCGTCGGGCTGCGCTAACTCGAGAACCCCAGGTCTCACGGTGACCATTTGCGGATCGGTGCGGCAAAGAATCGGCGCCACGATGTTGCCGCCGAAGGCCGGCTTTAGCGCCACCATCCGTTCCTCCTGATTCAACTCGATTCCGATAGCGTCGCCGGTCAGCCCCAGGTCAAGCCGCGCCGCCAGGCGCGGAGCCCAATCGCGACCTCGCTCGCTCGCGGGAACTATCAGTCCCCACGGCTGATGCTGCCGAACCAGCCAGGCGATCGCGGCCGCAGTGCTTTCGGGCGTGTAAGCAATAAGCCCTGGATGCTGAAGCGCGAATATCAGGTCGGCACCGTAACTGGCCAAAAGACTGGCGTGACGTTCGATCGCTTCGCCGGTTCCGATCGCTGCCAGGGCGCCGCCGAGAGCTTCGGCCAGCTCGCCGCCGCGACTCAGCAACTCGAGACTCGCACGTGTGATCTGCCCCGTATGGTTAGTCTCGCAGGCGACCCATACGTCTTTGCCGCGCGCGGACGTTCGTGGGGCCGGGCTCACCGGACGGCGCTGATTCGCGCCCGCGGTCAGGGCGCCGAGTTTATCGAGCGCGGTCACGATCTCATCTGCGGCCGCAGCGGCGTCTTCGGTCAACTCGATAAACCGGACGTTGACCGGCGGTATTTCTTCGGCCATCACCTCCAGCACCCAGGTGGGCGATCCGGCGGCGCCAAAGTGACTCAAGTCGGGGTCCAGAGCGGCTGCGCGCACCACCTCGATCGGTTTGGACTTGGCCTGCTCGTTGGCGCCCGGCTTCACCTTGATCGGTTGCGCCACGCGCTCGGCGCAGGTCAGCAGCGCGGGTATCCGGCATTCGACCTCGTCGAAGCCCTCGTCGCTTTCGCGCTCGGCGCGAATCGTTTCGCCGTCGAGCTCGAGTTTCCGCACGGCGGTTACGTGCGGGATTCCCAGCATCTCCGCGATTTCCGGTCCGACCTGGCCGGTTTCGGCGTCAAGCGAGCATTTGCCGAGCAAAATCAGGTCGAAGCGCTCAGCTTTCAGCCATAAAGCCAAGGCTCGCGCCGTCGCCAGAGTATCGGCGCCGGCGAATGCACGATCTTCGAGATGAACCGCGCGGTCGATTCCCGCGGCCATCGCTTCGACCAACGCACTTCGAGCCTGCGGCGGGCCCATCGTGACCGCGGTGGTCTCGGCGCCAAATCGATTCTTGAGCTCGATCGCAAGAGCGATCGCGCGGAGATCGAAGGCGCTTATCACGTTAGGGCCGTCGCGCTTGATGGTCTTGGTGACGGGGTCGAAGTTGGCGTCCTCGATCAGCGGGATCTGCTTGATACAAACGGCAATCTTGAGCACGGCTGCGGCTCCTTGCGCTCGAAGCTAACCGAGCGCCGCTTTGCTACGCAACCGGACGCGCCGTCTTATCGCTTGGTATACGATAGTGTAGGTTTCGCACCATGACGGCCGTGCACGAAACATCTTTGCTCGGGGGCAGGAGGATTCTCCTTCCGGCGCTGTGTGCAGCCGCGTTTTTGCTCAGCCCGCGTGGCGCCATCGGCGCGCCCGCGCCGCAGCGGATCGTGTCGCTCGCGCCCTCGATAACCGAGACCCTGTTCGCGCTCGGTGTGGGACCGGATGTGGTAGGCGTCTCACAATACTCGGACTATCCCGAGGCGGCGCGACGATTACCCCAGGTCGGCACCTATCTGACGCCCAACGTCGAAGCGATCGTTGGGATGCATCCTACGCTGATAATCGGGCTGGTGAGCTCGGCGAATCTGCGTGCGATGCGCGCGTTTGCGGGGATGGGGTATTCGACCGTCACCGTGGGAGAAGGCACGCTTGCGGATATTCGGGACAGTATCACGCGAATCGGCCACGCGGTCGGCAGGGACGATCGAGCTGCGGAGTTGATAACCGAGATAAATCATCATTTCGTGTCGATTGAAAAGCGCCTCAAGCAGGCCAATTCACCGAAAGTGCTGATGCTGGTGGGCCATCAACCGCTGGTCGCGGTTGGCAGCTCGACCTTTTTGAACGAGCTGATAACGATGGCGCACGGCGATAATATTGCGGCCAATTCGGGCGACGCCTGGCCGCGGCTCAGTATTGAGTACGTTCTCGCGACCGCGCCCGCCGTGATAATCGACGGCCAGATGGGAAGCGACGCAAGTTCGCCCAGCGACTTCTGGCAGAAATATCCGACGATTCCGGCGGTGAAGCATCGACGCCTTTACGGCTATTCCGACGATCCGTTGCTGAAGCCGGGGCCGCGGGTGTGGGAATCGCTCGAGATTTTGGCGCAAATGATTCATCCCGAATTGATGAGCGCTTCGGCAGCTACGAGCCATCCGTGGCTCGCGCCATATGTGTCGTCGCAGCAGACCCAGGCGATCGCCGGAGCCCACTAGAGCATTTGCCGAATGACCGCACCATCGCGCATTCCCTCGGCTTCGTCCTCCACGCCTTCGCGATTTGTTGCCGATCAGAGCGAATTCAGCGGGCTGGAAGGCGCGTATCTGAGCCCTGCCCGTATGGCTGCGGTGCTGCTCGGAATGGCTGCGCTGCTCGCGCTGACCATGATCGTCGCGGTCGCGTATGGCACGGTGCGAATCGATCTTTTTCGGGCGCTTGCGCAGCCCGTCAGCGCCGATCACGCGATCCTGTTCAGCGCGCGATTGCCGCGCGTTCTGATGGGCGCCGTGGTGGGTGCGGTGCTGGCAGCGGTGGGTGCCGCGCTTCAGGGCCTGGTGCGCAACCCGCTGGCCGAGGGCGGTATTCTGGGGATTTCGAGCGGCGGCGCCTTCGGCGCGATCCTGGCGCTGACGCTGGGCTTTCGATTCGGTGGTCCGATTGCGACCGTGCCGCTGTGCGCGTTCGTGATGGCGTTGCTGTCGACCCTCGCGGTATACCGTTTGGCGCTGGTCAACGGCCGCCTGGAGCCGTTCAGCCTGCTCTTGATCGGCGTGATCTTCAACGCGTTCTGGGCCGCTCTTATCCTGCTGGTGAACGCGCTGGTCGATCTCTACCACTCGCAAAGTATCATCGCCTGGCTGATGGGCAGTCTCGAGGCGCCGACCTATTACGAGGTCGCACTGGTGGGCGCATTGGGATTGGGTGGCTTCGCGATACTTTTCATGCGCGCGCGTGACATGAACCTGCTGAGTCTCGGCGACGACGCCGCGGCCGATCTCGGCGTCAATATCGAAGGGCTGAGGCGCACGATTTTTATCACCACCTCGGTGATGATCGGCGCGGCGGTTTCGGTCAGCGGCATAATCAGCTTCGTCGGGTTGATCGTGCCGCATATCCTGCGCCTGATGTTCGGCGCCGACCATCGCCTGCTGCTGCCCGCATCGCTTCTGGGCGGCGGAGCTTTACTGGTAGCTGCGGACTTGGTCGCGCGGACCGTGATCGCGCCGGCCGAACTGCCGGTGGGAGTGATCACGGCGCTCTGCGGCGGACCGTTTTTTATTTACCTGTTGCGGCGCGAGGAACGCCGCTCGCTCGAATGAATGACAAGTCGAATAGCGGGGTTGCTGCGCTCCGCGCGCGCGACTTGTCGGTCGGCTATGGCGCGCGCCAGGTGCTCAACGGAGTCTCGCTCGAAGTCGAGGCAGGCGAGATGCTGGCGATACTCGGGCCCAACGGCGCAGGAAAATCGACCCTGCTGAGCTTGCTGGGCGCCTCGATGCGTCCGTGGCGCGGATCGGTTGAGCTGTTCGGCCGTTCGATCGACGATTTCGAGCGGCGCGAGCTGGCGCGGATGCTGGCGTCGGTGCGGCAGGAGAGCGCCGCGGCGTTTCCGTTCACCGTTCTCGAGGTAGTCTTGATGGGCCGCGCGCCCCATCTGGGACCGATCCGCTTCGAGGGCACGCGCGATTTGGCAATCGCTCGTGGCGCGCTCGAGCGTTTCGGGTTATTGCCGCTGGCCGGCCGCTTTATCCAGGAGCTTTCCGGCGGCGAGCGCAAGCGCGCTTTCCTGGCGCGCGCGTTGGCGCAGGAGCCGGCGATTACGCTGCTCGACGAGCCCACCGCCTTTCTGGATTTGAAGCACGTGGCGGAAATCTTCTCGCTGCTGAAGCATCTGCGCGCCGAGCGCCGGATGGCGGTGGTCGCGACTTTTCATGATCTCAACGTGGCCGCTCAATACGCCGATCGAATATTGCTGCTGAAAGAAGGCGCGGTGGTGGGATGGGGCGCGCCGGAGGAAGTCTTGACCGCGGACAATCTGCGCCGCGTCTACGAGACCGAGGTTTATATCAGCCGCAATCCGGCGACCGGCGCGCTGACCGTGCTCTCGGCGCTGCGCTGAGCGACGCGCTTGCCGCCGATTGCGCCGCCGCCTGTGAGGCGTTAGCCTGCCTCGTGATGGATGAGCAGGAGCGTGGCCCGCTCAATCTGATCTTTGACGCCGACGACACGCTTTGGGATTCCAACGTCCATTTTCTCGAAGCGGAGCAGGCTTTTATCGCGGCGATTAGACAGGCTGGAATCGCCGCCGAAGCCGCCGCTATCGGCGATCTGATCCGCCAATGCGAACTCGAAGTAATCCGTACTCACGGCTACGGGCGCCGTCCTTACGTGCGCGCACTGCATCGGGCGCTCGAAGCGCTGGTTGCGGTGGAAGCGTGCGAGCTGATGCGCGCGGAAATCGAACGAATCGGCGAGCACTTGGTCGGGCGGCATTGCGAGCTCAGGCCCGGAGTCGAATCAACCCTGCAAGAACTCGCCGAGCGTCATCGGTTGCTGTTGTTCACCAAGGGCCAGCCTTCGGAACAGCTCGAGAAGCTCGAACGATCAGGGCTCGCGCCGATGTTCAGCCGGGTCGAGGTGGCGGCGGAGAAGGACACCGCAGCCTATCATCGGCTGATAGAATCGGCCGGGCTCGAGCCCGCGCGCACCTTCATGATCGGTAACAGCCCGCGCTCGGATATCAATCCGGCGCTTCGTGCGGGCTTGCGCGCGGTCTATATCCCGCACCCGCATACCTGGGTATTGGAGCTGGAGAGCGTCGATCTGACCGATGATCGC